>NZ_JAAAPJ010000018.1 GCF_009909145.1 Corallococcus silvisoli | reverse complement strand
GCAAGGAGCTGCCGGAGTACATGGTGCCGTCGGCCATCTGCGTCCTGGACGCACTGCCGCTCAGCGCGAACGGCAAGGTGGACCGCAAGGCGCTGCCGGATCTGGACGTCTCCGCGTCCCGGGCCGAGGACTTCGTCGCGCCTCGCGACGCACTGGAAGCCCAGCTCGCGAAGGTGTGGGAGGAGGTCCTGGGCGTGCGGCCTGTCGGTGTGCGTACCAGCTTCTTCGCGCTGGGCGGCCACTCCCTGCTCGCGGTCCGCATGGTGGCCGCGCTTCGAGAGCACCTGGGGCACCCCGTGTCCCTGGCCGCGCTGTTCCAGCATCCCACCGTGGAGGAACTGGCGAAGCTGCTGCGCGACGAAGCAGGAGGATGGTCTCCGCTCGTTCCGCTGGAGAAGGGTGACGCGGGACGCAGGCCCCTGTTCCTCGTGCACCCGGGTGGCGGCAACGTGCTCGCGTACCCGGAGCTGGCGAGGCTGCTGGGCCCCCACCAGCCCGTCATCGGCATCCAGGCCCGAGGGCTCCAGGCCGGCCATGCCGTGGTGGAGACCGTGGAGGAGATGGCCGCCCTGTACCGGGCCGCCGTCCGCGCCGAACAGCCAGAAGGGCCGTACCTCCTCGCGGGCTGGTCGCTCGGCGGCACCATCGCCTACGAGATGGCCCGGCAACTGCGCGCGGAGGGGCAGTCCGTGGGGCTCCTGGCGCTCGTGGATGCCTTCGTTCCCGGGGTGCAGCCGCCTCCCGGAGAGGCCCAGGCGAAGGACCCCGACGGACGCGTGCGCGTCGCCTTCGCCCAGACCGTGGCCCAGGCCTTCTCCCTGACCCTGCCCGTGTCGGAGGAGGCCCTGGAGGGCATGGACGACGAGGCCATGCTGGGCACGCTCCTCGCGGTGGGCATCCAGGCCCACCTCCTGGAAGAAGCGACCGGCCGCGAGCAATTGCGCGCCCTGTTCCGCGTCTACCAGGCCAACCTTCGCGCCATGGACCGCTACGTCCCGGGGCCCTACGAGGGCCCGGCGCTGCTCCTCGCCGCCACGGAGGCGCCACCCACCCCGGGGGTGCCCCGCCACCGCGGCTGGGAGCCCCTGGTGCGGGGGGGACTGGACGTGAAGGACGTTGCTGGGGGACACCACCAGCTCATGCAGGAGCCGTACGTGCGACACGTGGCCGCGCTGCTACGCGAGGCCTTGTTGGAGGAGAAGTCATGACCGTTGAGACATCTGAGACATCCCGCGCGGGCTCGCCATGGCCCAACCGCCTCATCCTGGCCGTCTGGTTCGTGTGCTTCTCCGTCGGCACCCTGGCGCACGTCTACATCGTGAAGACCTTCGGTCTGTTCGCCAATGATCCGGCCGACCCCCAGCCCATGCCGTTCGTGGTCGTGAACGAGCTGTTCACCGTCCTGAACCCGCTCACCATCGCCCTGCTCATCTTCAAGCGGCGGGCGGGCATCCTCTCCGCGCTGGGCGTGGTGGCGCTCGTCTACGTCCTCAACCTGGCCATGATGGTGTGGTTCTGGACCACCAAGCACCACCTCCACATCGCCTGGCTGTACCTCAATGGCACCATGGGGCTGTTCATGGCCCTCACCGCGAAGCGCCTGTGGCGGGCCGCCCCCCCGGCGAAGGCCCTCCCCCCGGCCGCCACCGCCAGTCCCACCTAGCCCCCGCCCCCCTGGCCGTCCCCCGGCCGGGTCCGGGGGCTCCTCCCCCGGGGACGGCCCTGGGGAAACCCCCGGGGGCCTCGCGCATCCTTGAGAAAGAGCGGGGCGGTCGCTATAAGCCCCGACCCACCTACAACGCTGGACCTCCCAACCCATCCTGGGTGGGGGCAAGGCGCACTGGAGAGAAGCACATGAAGCCCGAACTGCACCCGGTCTATCCGCCCGCCCGCATCACCTGCGCTTGCGGCAACGTCGTCGAGACCAAGTCCACCCGCGGCTCGTTCAGCGTGGAAGTCTGCTCGAACTGCCACCCGTTCTTCACCGGCAAGTACAAGCTGCTGGACACGGCCGGCCGCATCGACCGCTTCAAGAAGAAGTACGCGAACAACGCGCCGGCCGCCAAGAAGGGCGCCAAGGCCGCCGAGCCCGAGAAGGCGTAGTCCTTCCGTTCGACAGCATCCGCGGTAACCCACGAGCAGGTCGTGGAGGGCCTCGAAAGACAGAGGCGCTCCCGCCCTGCTCGCGGTGTTTCAACCCTCCGCGCGCGTCAAGTTTTCGAGCGCGCTTCCGGTGCTACAGCCAAATACAGGCAGGAAATTAGACGTAGCACCCAAGTGACCGCACAGTCCGCCGCGTCCCAAAGACGTCTGTCCCAAAGACGGAGGCGTGATGTTCGCGGAAGCTGCTGCCCCTGCCCTGAAGATTGTCCGACGCTCCCAGAACGACAGCGTCTTCGCGAAGCGCGGGGAGGCCTACACGCTGCTTCAGGGCGACAGCCTGGAGCTGATGGCCCAGCTGCCCGAGCAGTCCTTCGACCTCATCTTCGCGGACCCGCCGTACTTCCTGTCCAACGGCGGCACCACCTGCAAGAACGGCAAGCGCGTCTCCGTGGCCAAGGGCCAGTGGGACGTCTCCCGCGGGGTGGAGGAGGACCACGCCTTCACCACGAAGTGGCTCGCCGCCTGCCAGCGCCTGCTGCGCCCCAGCGGCACGCTGTGGGTGAGCGGCACCCAGCACGTCATCTTCAACGCCGGCTTCGCCATGCAGAAGCTGGGCTACAAGCTGCTCAACACCGTCACCTGGTACAAGCCCAACGCGAGCCCCAACCTGGCGTGCCGCTACTTCACGCACTCCACGGAGCTGCTCATCTGGGCCTCGCCGAAGTCCGGCGGCAAGCTCCAGCACGTCTTCAACTACCAGCGCATGAAGCAGGAGAACGGCGGCAAGCAGATGCGCGACGTGTGGGCCCTGCCGCGCAACGGTGACGAGGAGCTCACCGCCGACGGCGCCGGCCGCATGTGGACCCAGACGGCCCCGCGCGGCGAGGAGAAGGCCTTCGGCAGCCACCCCACCCAGAAGCCGGTGGCCCTGCTGGAGCGCATCCTGGAGGCGAGCTGCCCGGAGAACTCGCTCATCCTGGACCCCTTCAACGGCAGCGGCACCACCGGCGTGGCCGCCCTGAAGCACGGCCACCGCTACGTGGGCATCGACATGAACCCGGAGTACCTGACCCTGTCCAAGAAGCGCCTGGACGCGGCCCTGAAGTAGCCCCGACTCACGCGCGCGCGAGGATGAGCTCCACGCCCTGCCGCGCGATGGGGTGGTAGCGCGCCCCGTGCTTCTCGAACGCCGCGCGCGCCACCTTCCGGTGGTCGCGCGACGAGGCGAGCACGCTGTAGAGCGGCTTCAGGTACTTCATCCGGCCCACCTCGCCCAGGAACTCCTCGGCCCGGGGGAGCACCGGCTCGAAGCCCGCGCGCAGCGCCGCCACCAGCCACGCCACCAGCACCTCCGAGTTGCGGCTCTGTGTGAGCGCGTAGCGCGCGTCCAGCTCCTGGAAGACGTCCCGAGCCGCGTCCGCCGGCATCGACTCCAGGTAGAGCTGCCACTCGGTGGGCGTCCAGTCCTTCACGTCGTCCTCGGACGGCACCTTCCCGCGCAGCTTGTCCAACGCCTCCAGCCGCGCGGAGTGGGGCCGGGGCGCACCGTCCGGCACGCCCGGCCGGTTCAGGTACGCCTCCGCGTCCACCTTCGCCAGCGCGCCCGGCAGCTCCTTCTCCGTGAAGCGGACGAACTCCTCCGTGGTGAGCGCCTGGAACCGGTACGTCGCCAGGTAGCGGCGCAGGAAGCCGTCGAAGGCGGGGCGACCCACCGCGTCCTCCAGCGCGCGCAGCAGCAGGTAGCCCTTCTCGTAGGGAATCTGGGAGAAGGCCTCGTCCGGGTCCACGCCCGACAGGTGCGTGCGCAGCGCGGTCAGCTGCGGGTGCGCGCGGAAGTGGTGCAGCGCCTCGTCCAGCGACCGGCGCCCCAGCGCCGCGTGCAGCGCCGCGACCTCCGGCCCCGCCAGCGCCTCCAGGATGCGGCGCTCGGCGAAGACCGTGAAGCCCTCGTTGAGCCAGAAGTGCTCCGCGGACGCGTTCGTCACCAGGTTGCCCGTCCACGAGTGCGCCAGCTCATGCGCCACCACGTTCACCAGGCTCTTGTCCCCCGCGATGAGCGTGGGCGTGAGGAACGTCAGGCGCGGGTTCTCCATGCCGCCGTACGGGAACGACGGCGGCATCAGCAGCAGGTCGAAGCGCTCCCAGTCGTACGGCCCGAACAGCGACTCCGCGGCCCGCAGCATGTCGTCCACGCCCGCGAACTCGTCCGCCGCGTCCTCCAGCGCCTCCGGCTCCGCCCACACCCGCGAGCGCGGCCCCAGCTCCTTCGACGTGAGGCTCCCCACCGCGAAGGCCAGCAGGTACGGCGGCACCGGCTGCGGCATCTCGAAGTGCTCCTCCGCCTCCACGCCGTGCTCCTCGCGGCCCACGAACGAGGCCGCCATCACGGACTTGAGCCCCTTGGGCACGCGCAGCGACGCGCGGTAGCGGATGCGCAGCCGGGGCGTGTCCTGCAGCGGCACCACGCTGCGCGCGTGGATGGCCTGGCACTGGCTGAACAGGAACGGCTGCTGCCCTCCCGCCGTCTGCGACGGGGACAGCCACTGCAGCGCGCTCGCCTCCGGGGACGTGCGGTAGCGCACCGTCAGCTGCTTCAGCCCCGCGGGCAGCTCGATGCGCAGCCGGCTTCCCAGAATGGCCTCCGGGGGGGAGAGGATGTAGGGCAAGGGACGACCCTGGGCATCCACCACCGCCCGGATGTCCAGGTCGCGGGTGTCCAGGTCCAGGGGCCCCGCTGACGCCTCCTTGAGGGTCAGCGTGGCCTCCGCGTGCAGGCGGCGCGTCCGGAAATCGACGCGGGCCTTCCAGTCCAGCGTTTCGGTCTCAGGCTGCGTGCTGTCGTTGTACGAGTGTGGGTCGAGGCGAGCCATGGGGGCTGACTTGTAGTCGGGGAGGCGACCTCCTGGCGAGCACACCCGACGGCAATGCCGGTTGACTTCCGGGTCAATCGCCTACATTTGTGCAGTCCCCTACTTCCTTTCAAGGGAGCCGATTTCCGATGACGACCCGGATCCGAAAAGTGGCGGTGCTTGGCGCTGGCGTGATGGGCAGCGGCATCGCCGCGCATCTGGCCAACTCCGGCGTGCGCGCCCTGCTGCTGGACATCGTTCCGCCCAAGGCCGCGCCGGGCGAGGACACCGCCTCCAAGGCGTTCCGCAACAAGTTCTCGCAAGGGGCCCTGGCCAACCTGCGCAAGGCGAAGCCCAGCCCCATCGTGTCCGAGCAGGTGCTCGCGGCCATCGAAGTGGGCAACCTGGAGGACGACCTCCATCGCCTGGCGGAGTGCGACTGGATCATCGAGGTGGTGAAGGAGGACCTGGCCGTCAAGCAGGCCCTGTTCGCCAAGGTGGAGAAGCACGCCCGCAAGGACGCCATCATCTCCTCCAACACGTCCGGCCTCTCCATCGTGGGCATGACGGAGGGGCGCGGCGCGGAGTTCAAGAAGAACTTCCTCGTCACCCACTTCTTCAACCCCGTGCGCTACATGAAGCTCCTGGAGCTCGTGGCGGGCCAGCAGACCGACCCGGCGGTGGTGAACGCCATCCACCGCTTCGGTGAAGAGGTCCTGGGCAAGGGCATCGTCTACGGCAAGGACACCACCAACTTCATCGCGAACCGCATCGGCGTGTACGGGATGATGCGGACCATCTCCGAGATGCAGAAGTCGGAGCTGTCCATCGAAGAGGTGGACAAGATCTTTGGCCCGGCCATGGGCCGCCCCAAGTCCGCCGTGTTCCGCACCGCGGACATCGTGGGCCTGGACACGTTCACCCACGTGGCGAAGAACTGTTACGACACGCTCACCCACGACGAGGAGCGCGACGTCTTCGCCGCCCCCGACTTCCTCCAGAAGATGGTGGAGAAGGGGATGCTGGGCGACAAGACCGGCGGCGGCTTCTACAAGAAGGACCGCTCCTCCGGCGGCAAGGACATCCTCGCGCTGGACCTGAAGACGCTGGAGTACCGGCCGCAGGCCAAGGTGCGCTTCGACTCGCTGGGCGCCGCGAAGGAGATCGAGAACGTCTCGGAGCGCGTGGCGTCCGTGATGAACGCGGACGACAAGGCCGGCAAGTTCGCCGAGCGCGTCACCCTGGACGTGCTGGCCTACTCCAGCCGCCGCATCCCGGAGATCGCCGACGACGTGGTCAACGTGGACCGCGGCGTGCGCTGGGGCTTCGGCTGGGACCTGGGCCCCTTCGAGGTCTGGGACGCGTACGGCGTGCAGAAGGGCGTGGAGCGCATGAAGGCGCTGGGCCTCAAGCCCGCCGCCTGGGTGGAGGAGATGCTGGCCAAGGGCCGCACGTCCTTCTACGGCGTGCAGGACGGCCGTGACACCTACTGGGACATCCCGTCCAAGTCGGTGAAGCCCGTCGTGGAGAACGCGCGCACCTTCCGCGTGGAGTACCTGAAGCGCGGCAACAAGAAGATCACCGGGAACGACAGCGCCACGCTGTGGGACATGGGCGACGGCGCCACGCTCCTGGAGTTCCACTCCAAGATGAACTCCATCGACGATGACATCATCGCGATGATGAACACCGCGCTCGACGAGACGGAGAAGAACTTCAAGGGCCTGGTCATCGGCAACGACGGCTCCAACTTCTCCGCCGGCGCGAACATCATGGCCATGCTGATGGCGGCCAAGAGCGAGGACTTCGACTCCATCCGCAAGATGGCGTCGGCGTTCCAGCAGGCCAACCAGCGCATGCGCTACAGCCCCGTGCCCGTGGTGACGGCGCCCTTCAACCTCACGCTGGGCGGCGGCGCGGAGGTCACCATGGGTGGCAACGCGGTGCAGGCCAGCGCGGAGCTGTACATGGGCCTCGTGGAAGTGGGCGTGGGCCTCATCCCGGGCGGCGGCGGCACCATGATGCTGCTGCGCAACGTGTTCGGCGCCTACGCGGCGGACAAGGACTTCGACGCGCTGCCCTTCCTCAAGAAGGTGTTCCTGGCCATCGGCACCGCGAAGGTGGCGACGAGCGCGGAAGAGGCGCGCGAGTTCGGCTTCCTGTCGCAGCAGGACGGCATCACGGGCAACCGCGACTTCCTCCTGTCGGACGCGAAGTCGCGCGTGCTGGGCCTGGCGAACGGCGGCTTCCGCCCGCCGCGTCCCACGCGCTTCCGGCTGCCGGGCCCCAACGGCGCGGCCACCATCGACATGATGCTGTACGACATGCAGCTCAACAATCAGATCAGCGCCCACGACCGGAAGATCGCGCAGAAGCTGGCGCGCGTGCTCTCCGGCGGCGACACCAGCCCCTCCGTGCTGGTGACGGAAGACAAGCTGCTGGAGCTGGAGATGGAAGCGTTCCTGAGCCTCATCGGCGAGGAGAAGACCCAGGACCGCATGATGTTCATGCTCGAGAAGGGCAAGCCCCTGCGCAACTAGCGCGAGGCGTTTACGAATGGGTTTCCAGACACGAAATCTGAAGCATGCCCGGACGCTGTCCGGGCAGGGAGACACCTGACATGTCCGGTCGAGTCGTGATTGCCAGCGCGGTGCGCACCCCCTTCACCCGCGCCCACAAGGGAGAGTTCAAGGACACGCGTCCGGATACGCTCGCGGCCCTTGCCATCAAGGAAGCCGTCGCCCAGGTCCCCGGCCTCAAGCCGGCGGACGTGGAGGACGTCATCCTCGGCTGTGCCATGCCCGAGGCGGAGCAGGGCATGAACGTGGCCCGCAACGCGAGCCTGCTCGCCGGGCTGCCGGACACCGTTCCGGGCATGACCATCAACCGCTTCTGTTCCTCCGGCGTGCAGTCGGTGGCGCAGGCGGCGCAGGGCATCAAGTCCGGCATGCTCCAGGTGGCCATCGCCGGTGGCACCGAGTCCATGACCATGGTGCCCATGGGCGGCAACAAGGTCTCCGCCAACCCGGAGATCATGGAGAAGCTGCCGGAGGTCTACACCTCCATGGGCGCGACCGCGGAGAACATCGCGTCGCGCTACGGCGTCACCCGTGAGGACGCGGACAAGTTCGCGGCGGAGAGCCAGCGCCGCGCGGCCACCGCGCGTGAGCAGGGCAAGTTCAAGGAGGAGATCTTCCCCGTCACCACGACGATGTTCGACGAGGACGGCACCCAGAAGCAGGTGACCGTGTCCGTGGACACCATCATGCGTCCGGAGACGACGGTGGAAGGGCTCGCGAAGCTGCGCCCGGCCTTCAACGCCAAGGGCGTGGTGACGGCGGGCAACGCGTCGCCGCTGACCGACGGCGCGGCCGCCGCGGTGGTGATGAGCGAGGAGAAGGCGAAGGAGCTCAACGTCAAGCCGCTGGGCTACTTCGTGGACTACGTGGTCGCCGGCGTGCCGCCCGAAATCATGGGCGTGGGCCCGGTGCCCGCCATCCGCAAGCTCCTGGAGCGCAACAAGCTGAAGATCGAGGACATCAGCGTGTTCGAGCTCAACGAGGCCTTCGCCGCGCAGGCGCTGTACTGCGTCCGCGAGCTGGGCATCCCCCAGGACAAGGTGAACCCCAACGGCGGCGCCATCGCCCTGGGCCACCCGCTGGGCGTGTCCGGCGCGCGCATGGTGGCCACCATCCTGCGCGAGCTGAAGCGCCGCGACGGCCGCTACGGCGTCGTCAGCATGTGCATCGGCGGCGGCATGGGCGCCGCGGCGCTGGTGGAGCTGGCGAAGTAATCCGCTTCACCTTCGCGCCCCCTGTCGCATGAAGGGGGCGCCGAAGGGGACTGTCAGGAGGCCGGGGCGTCCGGGTCGTGGACCGGGATGCCCGCCAGGCGCAGCACCCGCAGCGCGTTGGTGGTGTCCACCACCCCCTGCCGGAGCCGGTAGTCGAACACCATCTTCCCGTCCTCCAGGTGGTCGCGGAAGTGGACGTTCACCACGTGCGAGCCCGGCTCGTCCGCCAGCACCGCCAGGGACAGGTCATGCGTCGTCACCGCGCCGCACGCGCCGGAGGCGAGCAGCAGCCGCAGCACCTCGCGTGAGGCGATCTGCCGCTCGCGGGTGTTGGTGCCCAGGAGGATTTCATCCAGCAGGAAGAGGGCCTGGCCCTTCGCGGCGTCCGCGGCGTCCAGCACCAGCTTCAGCCGCTGCACCTCCGCGTAGAAGTACGACACGCCGCGCTCCAGCGAGTCCTTCACGCGCATGCTGGTGAGCACCTGCACCGGAGACAGCCGGAAGGTGGCCGCGCACACCGGCGCGCCCGCCAGCGCCAGCACCACGTTGGCGCCCACCGCGCGCATCAGCGTCGTCTTGCCGCTCATGTTGGAGCCGGTGATGAGCAGCGCGTGGCGCGCGCCGGGCAGGGACACGTCGTTGGGCACGGGCGCGTCCAACAGCGGGTGGCCCAGCGCGGTGGCCTCCAGGCGCGGGCCCTGGCCCTCCAGCTGGGGCCAGGCGAAGGCCGGGCGGTCATGGGCCAGCCCTCCCAGGCAGCAGAGGGCCTCCAGCTCCGCCAGTCCCTCGAACCACTGGCGCACGTCGCGGCCGTGCGCGGCGCGCCAGCCTTCCAGGGCGAAGAGGGCGTGGATGTCCCAGAGCGTGAGCCAGTGCACCAGCGGATGGAACTGGTGCCGCTTGAACTCGATGAGCGAGTACAGGCGGCTGAAGCGCCGGAAGAGCTCCGACACCGGAGGGCCCCCTTGCGCCCGCAGGCCGGACTGGAGCTGCTTCAGGCGCGGGTGTTCGAAGGCCTGCCGCTCCACGCGCTCGAACAGGGACGCGTAGCGCACGAAGCCGCGCTCGCCCCGCTCCACGGCCTCGTCCATCTGCCTCAGCGTGCGGCGCGTCACCACCGCGATGACCAGCTGCGCGAGCAGCCCCAGCCACACGGCGCTCTCGGGAAGCACGCCCACGATTCCCAGGACGAACAGGGCGAGCGTCACCGGAGGCAGCAGCACCGCCAGCGGACGGGACCAGCGGATGGTCTCCAGCGAGGGGCCGGCCTCCGCCCACTGGATGAAGAGGCCCGGGTCCGCCTTGTCCTTCGCCACCACGCGGGCCTCCACGCAGAGCTCCTGCCGGAAGTCCACGGCCGGCGCCAGCTCCCGCGCCGCCCCCTGCCGCGTCACCACCGTGTCCGCGCCCGCGGGGGAGGACAGCCACGCCGCCAGCCGCTCCTCGCCCGCGCGGGTCGCCGTCTCGTTGATGAGCTGGAAGAGGCTGCCCTGCCCAAAGACATCCAGGTCCGTCGCGTAGAGGTGGTTGGGGGAGAGGAACCGCTCTCCGGTGTCGGTGAAGGCATGCCAGCCGCCCTCCAGCCTCGCGAGCCCGCGCTCATTGAGGAGCGCGAACAGGCGCGCGCGCTGCTCCTTGAGGAACACCTGGTGGTGCAGCACCGCCAGCAGGCCGTAGACGGCGAGGGCGCCCAGCGCCGCCCACCACCAGGGCTTCGGCAGCCGGCCCAGCAACGTCAGCACCGCGATGCACGCGGCCACGACGAAGGCCACGGTGCGCAGGTTGGCGTACCGGGCGCTGACGCGGTCCAGGTCCGCCAGGTCCGCCTGGGCGGCCGCGCGGCGGTCGGTGTACGTGCGATGGGGACTGGAGGGCTCGGTAGGGGCGGGCACGATGGCCGCGCATGCTGTGCGGCCCTCCGCCCGAGGGCAAGCGCACAACGCACCCCGTCATGCCTCGCCGCCAATCGAGAACAGCCGCCGGACTGGAATAGCGATGAATCCGTCTTTTGCTGTTCTATGACTGATACGGTGTCTCGGTTGTCTCACGCGCGCTCCTCGCGCGTGAAGGGACGGGACACATGACCATGAAGGGTTGGAAGTGGAGCGCGCTGCTGGCGCTGCTCCTGGGCACGCAAGCGGCCTTCGCTGGCACGGCGACTGTCTATTATTACACGCCGTACAAGGGCTGGGGCACGGCCTACGTCCACCACGACGCGGGGGGAGCCTGGACCAGCGTGCCGGGGACGTTGATGTCCACGGAGTGCGCCGGCTGGGCGGTGCGGGTCATCACCACCGGGACGGCCAGCACCTTCCAGGCTGTCTTCAACGATGGGCAGAACCACTGGGACAACGCCGCCGGAAATGGTGGCAACTACCTCCTGCCCACGTCCGGCACGCACCAGGTCAAGAACGGCCAGGTGCTGGCGAACGCCGGCTCGCCCTGCACGTCGACGGGGACCAACAGCGCGGAGGTCTTCTATTACACGCGCACGCGGGGCTGGAGCGCGGTGAACTTCCACTACTCGCCCACGGGGGGCACGTGGACGACGCCGCCCGGCATCCCCATGAACGAGACGGCCTGCACGGACTGGGTGAAGAAGACGGTGTCGCTGGGCTCCGCCACCGGGATGAAGGCGGACTTCAACAACGGCAGCGTCTGGGACAACAACAACGGCGTGGACTACAGCCTGGGCATGGGGCTCATCACGGTGAAGGACGGCGTCGTCACCGCCAACGCCGCGTCGCCATGCGTGGTCCTGCCGCCGGACACCACGCCGCCGTCGGTGCCCACGGGCGTCACCGCCACCGCGTCCGGCACGGCCATCAGCGTCGCCTGGAGCGCGTCCACCGACGACCGGGGCGTCACCGGCTACACGCTCACCCGCACGGGCGGCACGCTGGGCACGAAGAGCGTCACCGTCACGGGCACGGCGTACGCGGACAGCGGCCTGGAGGCCCTGACGACCTACAGCTACACGGTGAAGGCCTTCGACGCGGCGGGGAACACGTCCGCGGCGAGCAGCGCCGCCTCCGCCAAGACGGGCTCCGCGCCTCCGCCTCCCGCGCCGGGGACGCCCCTGGGCGGCGACATCCGCGAGGACTCCATCTACTTCGTGATGACGGCGCGCTTCTACGACGGCGACGCGAACAACAACCGCGGCGGCAGCATGCACGTGAAGTCCGGCAACGCGGCCAACAACGACCCGATGTTCCGGGGCGACTTCAAGGGGCTCATCCAGAAGCTGGACTACATCAAGGCGCTGGGCTTCTCCGCCATCTGGATCACCCCCGTGGTGCTCAACCGCTCCGACTATGACTACCACGGCTATCACGGCTGGGACTTCTACCGCGTGGACCCGCGCCTGGAGTCCTCGGGCGCCACCTACCAGGACCTCATCAACGCGGCCCACGCCAAGGGCCTCAAGATCATCCAGGACGTCGTCTACAACCACTCCAGCCGCTGGGGCGCGAAGGGGCTGTGGACCGCGAAGGTGTATGGCGTCCGCGACAGCCAGTGGAGCTGGTACTACGACGCGCCGGTGGCTGGCTTTGAGTACGACGGCCTCACCGTGGAGCCCACGACCGGCAAGTCCTATTACAACGGCGACCTCTGGTCGACGCCGGAGCCCGCGGGCAACACCTGCCGAAGCTGGGGCGTGCCCACGTCCTATACGAGCCAGGAGGGCTACCGCATCTACAACTGCCAGTGGCCCAACCCCACCACCGGCATGTTCCCCGCGAGCCTCTTCCACCAGTGCTGGATTGGGAACTGGGAGGGGGAGGACTCGCGCAGCTGCTGGATCCACGAGGACCTGGCGGACTTCAACACGGAGAACGCCACCGTGCAGGCGTTCCTCATCGACGTGTACAACCGCTACATCGACATGGGCGTGGATGGCTTCCGCGTGGACACCGCCGTGCACATCCCCCGAGTGACCTGGAACCGCCGCTTCCTGCCGGCCGCGCACTCCCACGCGGAGGCGAAGTTCGGCGCCAAGGGCCGTGACTTCTTCATGTTCGGCGAAGTGGGCTCCTTCGTGAACGACAAGTGGAACCGGGGCTCGCCCAACCACTCCGCGCAGTTCTTCACCTGGAAGGAGCGCAAGACATACAGCAGTGACGACGTGGCGGCGGCGCTGGAGCAGTACAACTACGAGCAGACGCAGGGCACGGCCAACCAGCCCACCTCCACCAATGCCTTCCTTCAAGGCAATGCATGGCACGCGCCGGACGCCAGCCAGTTCTCCGGCATGAGCGTCATCGACATGCGGATGCACATGAACTTCGGCGAGGCGAGCAACGCCTTCTGGAATGGCAAGGACTCCGACGACAGCTACAACGACGCCACCTACAACGTCGTGTACGTGGACTCGCACGACTACGGCCCCAACAAGTCCTCCACGCGCTACGCCGGGGGCACGGATGCCTGGGCGGAGAACATGAGCCTGATGTGGACGTTCCGGGGCATCCCCACGCTGTATTACGGGTCGGAGATCGAGTTCCAGGCGGGCAAGCCCATCGACTGCGGGCCCACCTGCGCGCTGGCCACCACCGGCCGCGCCTACTACGGCGCGAACCTGGAGGGCAGCGTCACCGCCAGCGACTTCGGCGTGGTGGGCAGCGCTTCCGGCGCGGTGGCCACCACGCTGAGCAAGCCCCTGGTGAAGCACGTGCAGCGGCTCAATCAGCTGCGCCGCCGCATCCCCGCGCTCCAGAAGGGGCAGTACTCCACCGAAGGCATCACCGGCGCCATGGCCTACAAGCGCCGCTTCACCGACGCGGCGAAGGGCGTGGACAGCTTCGCCCTGGTGACGGTGTCCGGCGGAGCCACGTTCAACGGCATCCCCAACGGCACATACACGGACGCCATCACCGGCGACGTGAGGACGGTGACGGGCGGTTCGCTGAGCGCGACGGTGTCTGGCAAGGGCAACCTCCGCGTGTACGTGCTCGACCTGCCGGGCAACCCGGCACCGGGCAAGGTCGGCGTGGATGGGCCCTACCTGAAGCCGTGAGGCCCGGGATGTGACGCACCGCCCCGGGGGCGCGCGGTTGACTTTCCGTGCGTCCCCGGGATTTGAATACGACGCGTGGTTCTCCGTCGGGCCGGGCGGTGTCCCACAGAGGGGGTTTCACCCCATGTCGTTTCCCAAGGTCGTGCTGGGCGGAGGGCTGCTCGTGGGCCTCCTCGCCGCGCCTCCCGCCGAGGCCCGCTTCGGCAAGAAGTCGGATGCGTCCGAGACGTCGAAGCCCGTCCACAAGGCGTCCGCCATTGGCGCGGACAAGGACGACGACGACGACGACGACGACGCGAAGCAGGATGAGAACCAGAACCGTCCGGCCAAGCCCCCGAAGACGGTGTCCTCCACGGATGACTGCTGCAGCTCCAGCGCGTCGGATGACGCGGCCGCCATCATCCTCGGCGCCGTCTTCGAGTTGATCTTCCGGGGCCTGGGCGAGGCCATCGCCGCCACCGGCACCCACCACCTCGGCCACGGGGAGGGACCGGATGCGCCGCCTGACCGGGACTCGCTGCGGCACGCCGTTCCCTTCTCCGTTCACCTGGGCGTGCTGGCGGCGCCCCTCCAGTATGGCTCGGGGGTGGACTTCGCCATCGGCTGGGACGTGCGCCGCTTCGGTGTGGACCTGCGGCTGGTGCGGCTGGACAGCGAGTCGCTGATGGGGAACTCCCACGAAGCGCGCACCCTGGGTGAGCTGCACCTGACGTATTCGCCCATCGTCCGCGAGGAGGTCCGCATGCGCGCGGAGGTGGGCATCTCCACCCTGGACCTGCCCCAGCGCCTCTACGTGGGCCCCAGCCTGGGCATGTCCGTGGAGGCGTGCCTCCTGGGCCCCCTGGACGTGGAGGCGCGCATGCAGGTGACGCCCTTTCCCTACCGTCAGGCCGACCTGCGCGCCGGCCTGGCGCTGCACCTGGGCAGCCTCATGCTGCGCGGTGGGCTGCGCAGCCTCTTCCTGGAGTCCGAGCTGAGCCCCACGGGGCAAAGCCAGAACTTCGGCCCCGAGTTCGGCATGGGCTTCACGTTCTGAAGCGCGGGGCCCTGGAAACACCACGGGCCCGGCCGCGGAAGCTTGCTCGCGGTCAGGCCCGTTGGACGTCGCGGTCCCCGGCGGGGGGACGCGCGGCCTACTTCTCCTTGGAGGCCAGCTTGCGCAGGGCCTTCTGGTCACGCACGCAGAGGATGCGGCCGACGTTGCCCAGCACGCCCTCGCGCTTCATCTCGTTGATGAGCGTGGACACGAAGGAGCGCGATGCGCCCACCAGGTCCGCCAGGTCCTGCTGGGTGATGCCGCGCAGGTCCGTCTCACCGCCGTGCGGGCAGCGCTCGCCGTGCGCCTCGACCAGCGTGAGCAGGGTGTCCGCCAGCCGGGCCGGCACTTCCTTGAAGGTCAGGCCCAGCACGCGCTTGCGCAGCGACCGCACGCGGTCCGCGTAGGCGCGCACCACGTCCACCGCCAGGGCCGGACGGGCCTCCAGCTGGGCGCGGAAGTCACGGCCCTCGATGCTCCACACCTCCGCCTCGCCCGCCGCCACGGCCATCTCCTCGATGGGCGTGCCCTCGGGGCGGAACAGCTCGCCGAACAGGTCGCCCGGGCGCAGGATGGACACCACCGAGCGGGTGCTGTTCTTGCCGATGCGCATCAGGCGCACGCGGCCGGACTTCAGCAGGTACACGCGGTCCGACGTGTCGCCGGGGCGGTAGATGGTCGAGTTGTGCGGGAAGGACTCGACCTTGAAGTACCCCTTGAAGTCGATGGCCTCCTGGCCCGGCACCAGCTTGTTCGCCGTCACCATCATCCCGGAGGACGTCGCCTGCAGCGGCGCCACGACATTGGAACCGATGGGGCCGAGAGGGCGGTTGAAGCCGTGCATGGGAATCTCCTGGGAAAGCGAAAGGCGGTGGGGAAGGTAGGTCGCTGTTGCTGCTGCGGACGGACCTTGCCCATTCCAAGAGGCGTGCCATGGGCACTTGAACTATTCCCGGGGGAACAGTTCCAGGAATGCCGGGTACTTAGCGCTACAGCACGGTTCCAACCCTCGCACTGTGTCCGAAACCTGAAACAGAACGTTCAAACAGTCTGATCAGTTTGAACGAAACGTTCAGGCCGGCCCGGGACTGTCGGGCCTGGGACAGTGTCAGGAAGCATCCTTCACCGGATAAGGGTGAACCTGTGGACCATGCCCCTGTGCGAGACCGAACTTTTGAAGCTTTCGTTCAAGGGTCGGACGGCTGATTCCCAGAATCTGACACGTTCGACCTTTGTGGCCCTTGGTCGCGGCCATGGCCCGGGCGATGAGCTGCCGTTCGGCTTCTTCCAGGGTGGGGATGAGGCTCACATCGTCCACGGCGGGCGCGGCGAACATGGCGCTGGCGGCGCCGGGCGCGCGGGAGCCATCCGTTGGGCCGGGAGGGGCGGCTTCCAGGGCGGGCAGGTCGTCGCCCCGGAGCACGTCGCCGGGCGCGAGCACCACGGCGCGGGTGAGGACGTTCTCCAGCTCGCGCACGTTGCCGCGCCAGGGCAGCAGCGTGAGCCGCTCCATGACCTCGTGGGGCACGCGGGTGACGCGCTTGTGCACCTTCTCGTTGATGCGCTCCAGGAGGTGCTTCACGAGCAGGGAGATGTCTTCACGGCGCTCGCGCAGGGGCGGGATGAAGAGGGTGATGACCTTGAGGCGCTGGTAGAGGTCCTCGCGGAAGCGGCCCTGCGCGACCTCTTCGGCGAGGTTGCGGTGGGTGGCGGCGATGACGCGCGCGCGGAGCTTCACGCGCTTGACGCCGCCCACGCGCTCGAACTCGCGCTCCTGGAGCACGCGCAGCAGCTTCGCCTGGAGCATCAGCGACATGTCGCCAATCTCATCCAGGAACACGGTGCCGTCCTCGGCCAGCTCGAACTTGCCGGGCTTGCCGGCGACGGCGCCGGTGAAGGCGCCCTTCTCGTGGCCGAACAGCTCGCTCTCCAGGAGCGTGTCCACGATGGCGGAGCAGTTGATGCCGATGAAGGGGCGGGCTTCGTCGTAGGAGTAGTTGTGGATGACGCGGGCGATGAGCTCCTTGCCCGTGCCGCTCTCGCCGGTGATGAGCACGCTGGCGGTGCTGCCCGTCACCTTGCCAATCTCCTTGACCAGCTGCTGCATGGAGGAGCTGGTGCCCACGATGTCGCCCAGGCGGACGACGGCGTTCTCGCGGTGGACCTCGTCCGCGCGGCGGGAGAGCTGCCGGTACTCCAGGGCGCGCTCCACGACGAGGTCCAGGGCGGCCGGGTCGGGGAAGGGCTTGTGGATGTAGTCGAACGCACCGGCCTTCATGGCCCGGATGGTCGTCTCCATGTCGTGGTAGGCGGTGACGAGGATGATGCGCGCGTCGCCGCACAGGCCCTTCATCTCCTCGATGATCTCCAGCCCCGTCCGGTCCGGCAGCATCATGTCCAGGATGACGACGCTGGGCATGTTCTCCTGGGCGGCCTTGAGGCCCGCGGCGGCGCTGGTCGCGGTCACGACCTGGTAGCGCGGCTGCCCGTCCTGCTCGATCTCCTCGAAGTGCATCGTGAGGGTTTCGAGCAGCGACACGTCATCGTCGACGATGAGGAGGGTCTCCATGGGGTTCTCAGGCGGCGAACGTCAGCGTGAACACCATCCCCGGCTCCGCGCTCCCCTGGGCGGCCACGTCGCCCCCCACGCCCGTCATCACCCGCCGCAGGGCGGCCAGGGACAACCCCGCGCCTCGCGCCAGCCGCGAGCCGAAGGGATCGAACAGCGTGCCGCGCTCCTCGGGAGGCAGGGCCGCCGCGGGATCATCCAGGATGAGGCTCACGTGGCCCGGGGCGGCCTGACGCAGCGTCACCTGGACGCGGCCTTCCTCGGGGAGGCCCATGGCGACGTTGAGCAGGACCTGGGCGAGCACGGGCCTCAACCGGTTGGGATCCACCCGCACGCGGGGCAGGTCCCCTTCTTCTTTCACCTCCACCTCGATGCGGCGCTCGGCGAGTTCGGGCGCGACCATGGCGGTCGCCTCCTGGACGACCGAGCGCAGGGGGTGGGCGTCCAGGTTCGCGGCGCTCTCCCGGCCGTACTCGGAGAGCAGCCAGAGCATGCGCTCCATGGTGCGGATCTCCCGGTTCGCGATGGTGAGCCGCCGCTTGTCCCGGTCCGACAGGCCGGTGTTCCGGGCCAGGGTCTGCACGGCCATCTTCACGGAGGAGAGCGGGTTGCGGATCTCATGGCTGAGCGACGACGACAGCTTGGAGATCTGCACGGGCGGTGCGCCCTCCAGGACGGCGCCCAGGTCGAGCACGCCCGCGGCGGCCTCCTCGCCGTCCATGCCCAGCATGAGGCGCAGGTGGGAGGGGGGCGGGCCGCCGGAGGCTCCTCCGGCGGACACGGTGACGAACTCCACCGCGCGGCGGTTCTCGCGGGCGCGGGCGTCCAGCTCGCGGGCGCGCTCCTGGGTGACGCCGAGCGCCGAGTGCAGGGGCATGCCCACCAGGCTCTTCGCCTCGCGGCGCAGCACCTGGGCGCAGTCGCCATCGGCGCGTGTCACCCGGAGGTGGGGAGACCAGGCGAGCTGAGCGGCTTGCAGAAGTTGGGCGTTCATTGGTGGGCCTGAAACATACCGGTTAACGTCGCGCGCTGTCCTTATGCCCAGCACTCCACGTCCTCCGAAGAACCTTGTGGCTGCCCTCCTGTTCCTGTCCGGGGCGACCGCGCTCGTTTACGAACTGGTCTGGTCCAAATACCTGGGGAACGTCCTGGGGAACAGCGGCCAGGCGCACGCGGTGGTGCTGGCCACCTTCATGGGGGGCCTGGCGTTGGGGGCCTTTGTCTTCGGGCGGACAGCGGACCGGGTGAAGAGTCCGCTGGCGCTCTACGGACTGCTGGAGCTGGGCGTGGGGCTCTATGCGCTGGCGTTCCCCTACGTGCTGGGCGCGCTGGAGCACCTGTGGCTGGCGCTGGCGCCGCACGTCCCGGAGGGACTGCGGGTGGCGCCCAGGCTCCTGGTGTCGTCACTGTCGCTGGTGGTGCCCACGCTGCTGATGGGCGGAACGCTCCCCGCGTTGGTGCGCCACTTCGCGGCGAGCCTCGCCAGCGTGCGGCGGGAGCTGGCGCGGCTGTACGCCATCAACAGCCTGGGGGCGGCGGTGGGGGTCTACGTGGCGGGCACGCGGCTGGTGCCGCTGGTGGGCCTGTCGGCGTCCGCGCAGCTGGCCGCGGGGCTCAACGTGTTCCTCGCGCTGGCGGCGCTGGCGCTGGCGAGGCAGCACCCGCCCGCGGTGGTGGTGGGGGCGGCGCCGGCGGTGGAGGACGTGGCCTATCCACGGCGCGCGGTGCGTGCGGCGCTCATCGGCGTGATGCTGTCGGGCTTCACGTCGATGCTGTACCAGGTGACGTGGATCCGCCTGCTGTCCATCGTGCTGGGCGCCTCCACGTACGCCTTCACCCTCATCCTGACGGCGTTCATCCTGGGCATCGGCCTGGGCAGCTTCTGGCTGATGACGCGCAAGGAGGGCGGGGACTCGCTGAAGCTGTATGGCTGGACGCAGGTGGGGCTGGTGGTGAGCCTGTGCGTGGCGCTGCCCCTGTACGTGCGGCTGCCGCACCTGTTCCGCTGGTCGGAGTGGATGCTGACGCGCGCGGTGGAGACCTGGCCCATCTTCCAGGCGGTGACCTTCGGGTTCTGCTGCGTGGTGCTGCTGGTGCCCACGTTCATCATGGGGGCGGCGTTCCCCGCCGCGGCGCGGGTGGCCACGGCGAAGGTGTCCGAAGTGGGACGCGAGCTGGGCGGCGTGTATCTGTGGAACACGGCGGGCACGCTCACCGGCTCGGTGCTGGGTGGGCTGGTGTTGATGCCCTTCTGGGGCATGCAGGGCAACTTCATCGCGGGTGCCGTGGCGAACCTGGTGGCCGCGGGGTTGGCGTTCAGCGCGCTCAACGCCCGGAAGGAAGGGGAGTCCGCGCCCGCGGTGCCGCTGTGGCGCACGCTGGCACCGGTGGGCGTGGCGGCGGTCCTGGCGGCGGTGGTGTTGGGGAGCATGCAGGGGTGGCCGCAGCGGCTGTCCAACATCGCGGCGGTGCGCGCGTACAAGAAGCCGCCGGAGAGCTACGCGAAGCTGGTGGAGGACACGGAGAAGCAGATCATCCCCCGGTTCTACGCGGACGACACCTTCGCCACGGTGATGGTGGGGGATCTGGCGCACGAGGACCTGCGCTTCATGAAGATCAACGGCAAGACGGACGCCACCAACGGGGGCGACATCGAGACGCAGGTGATGGCGGGCCACCTGGGCGTGCTGCTCCATCCGCGTGAGCCGAAGAACGTGCTCCTGGTGGGCTCGGGGGCGGCCATCACCGCGGGCAGCGTGCTGGCCCACCCGGTGGAGCGGCTGGACATGGTGGAGATCTCCCCGGCGGTCATCGAAGCGGCCCGCTTGTTCAAGGCCGACAACCGCAACGCGGTGGATGATCCGCGCACGCACGTGCACATCGACGACGCGAAGACGTTCATGGCGCTGGCGCCCATCAAGTACGACCTCATCGTCAGCGTGCCGTCCAACCCGTGGGTGACGGGCGTGTCGGGCCTCTTCACGCGCGACTTCTTCCAGTTGGTGGACAAGCACCTGACCGACGACGGCGTGCTGGTGCAGTGGATCCACACGTACGAGAGCAACCGCGAGCTGGTCCGGCTGGTGATGCGGACGCTGCACGACACCTTCCCGCACGCCACGACGTGGCTGGGGCCGGAGGACCTGGTGATGGTGGCCAGCCGCAAGCCTCTGTCATTCGACGCGGCGGCGGTGGCCGCGCGCATGGCCCGCCCGGACGTGAAGGCGGATCTGGCCCGGGTGGAGATCCACGACCTGTTCGGTCTCCTGTCGAAGCAGGTGCACACCGAGGCCGGTCAGAAGGACTTCGCGGGGGAGGGGGCCATCAACACGGACGACCAGAACCTGCTGGAGTATGCCTCGCCGGTGGCCTTCTTCCTGGCGAACCTGGACGTGCGCGTGAAGGACGAGCGCCGTGCGCCGGACAGCGGCCCCGGGCTGCTGTTGCATGACTACATGCGCGAGCACCCGCCCACCGCGGAGCAGGTCGCGGGGCTGTACCGGAACGTGGAGCGTTACCATTCGGAGAAGGATCCGGTGGTCCGGGGCGTGGCGGCGCTGTGGCGCTCCCTGGCTCCGGAGGATCCCGCGTCCGCGTTCGCGCTGGGCCGCGCGGTGCTGGCGCAGGGCGACCTGACGTTGGCCGCGTCGCTGCTGGAGCCAGAGGTGGCCCGGGGAGGGCGCTCACCGGCGCTGGTGACGGAGTACCTGAAGCTGGTGACGGCTCAGGCCTGGTCGACCCGCACGGTGTGGACGCCGCGAAACGCCGAGGGCGCCCTGGCGGTGGGCCGGGAGGTGGCGGCGCGGTATCCCCAGGACGACAAGCTCCAGAAGGCCTTCAAGGCCTACTGCGAGGCCCTCCCTCCGGCCGCCTGCGAAGGCACTTCCGGTGCGCCGACGGCGGCGCCTGGCGCGCCGTGAAACATGCGCTGGAGCGGCTTGAGTGGCTCTAGACCCGCGATATTCCTTGATCCGACCCCCCATCCTCCCGATGACGGATGGAGGTGCTTGCTCGCCCGGTGTACTGTCCGTATCGACCCTGACTTCCCGCAGGGTGTGTCTCTCCACCGCTGCAACGACCCCTGGAGTCTCCCATGAACGCGATCGCGAAGGCCCCGAAGAAGCAGTTCCGCAAGAACCGTGGTCAGGGCATGACCGAGTACATCATCATCGTGGCCCTCATCGCGATCGCCGCCATCGGCGTGATCACGCTGTTCGGCGACAACATCCGCAAGCTGTTCGGCGCCTCGGCCGCCGCGCTGGCCGGTGAGGACAACGTGCAGAACGACGGCGCGCTGGCGACCGACGCTCTGAAGAAGAAGACGATGAAGAACTTCGGTCAGAACAACACCTACAACTGAGCCACCTCGGTTGTGTGGAAATGGCAGGTCCCTCCAAGTGGAAGGGCCTGCCATTTTTCTTTGCGGGGCAGGGGGGCCCGGAAGGGTGCGCGGCCGGCTACCGCGTGCCTGAGGCCGGGCGGGGCATGGGGGAGAAGCCCAGGCGGCGCAGCATCACCTGCCGGATGGAGGGGATGCGGAAGCGGAAGATGAAGGCATCCGCGAAGTAGTGGGCGAGCACCGTCGCGAAGCCGAGGCACGTCAGTCCACGGAGCAGGGGATGCGCCTGCGTGCCCCCGCCGATGCCCAGCGAGCCCTTCATGGGGCCATCCAAGAGGAACCCGTGGACCACGCCCAGCGCGAACAGCGGAAGCATGGACGCGACCATGGCGGGCCAGATGAGCTTCTGGCGGAGGCGGGGGGCGTCACCTTCACGCGGCTCCAGCATGCGGGCGCTGAGGACGTAGTACTCCAGGCCATGCATGCCTGGGAGCATCACGTAGCCCCAGGAGGGGGCCACGAGCGCGAGCCCGGTCGCGGTGGCCATGCCCAGCAGGTAGAGCACCTTGGGTCCGCTGGCGGTGCCGGAGCGGAGCACGGAGCGGAAGAGCAGCAGGAAGTAGCCCAGCCAGAGCGCGATGAGCAGGGGCAGTGTCTGCCACGGGAGGACGGCGCCCTGACCCACGTCGAGGTAGGCGGGGGCGTCAGGGGCGGCGGACTCGGCGACGAAGAAGATGCGCGTGAGGAGGATGGACAGGAGCAGCGGGACGTAGAGCTGCTGGAGCTTGCGCTCGAGCGGTGAGGGCGCAGGCAGTCCCTCCTGGCTGCCACGCAGGCCGTGCAGCGACCACAGGCCCCGGTGCTGGGACAGGGTGTGGTGCATGCCGAAGACGTTGAAGATGACGGCCACGGCGAAGGTGTGGATGGAACGGTCCACGTAGAAGGTGAAGAACAGCGCCGCGCCCACCGCGAGCATGGCGACCGCGCCGGCGAGGACAGTTCGCGGCTGGTTGGGGGCGGCGGTGAGCACGTCGCGGTGCACGCCGAAGAGCAGGAACGTAAGCACCACGTGCGTGGCGTTGCCGAGGAGGTTCTGGGCGGTCCAGCCCAGCAGCCGGTGCGCGCCATCCGCGGCCCCGGGCGCGAGGACGGCGCTTGCGCCGGCGGCGACGAGGGTCAGGGCCAGCGGAATGCCCAGGATGGCGAGGTCGGCCCGGGGAGAGAACAGCCACAGACGGTGAAAGCGAAGGGCACCAGGGGCTTCCGGCGTGGCTTGCTCCTTGGCGGTGGCGACTCCGGTGGGCATCGAGGTCATGGCACGTGGAGTATACCGGGTCATCCCGGCCCCAAGAATCCGCACCCCCATTGGGCCGCCGTGGCTTCAGGGCGAAGAGCTGCGCCGCCATGGAATAGCCATGGATGATAGGGGGCGATGCGAGCTTGTACCGGAGTTTTGGGTGTCTGTGTGTGGGTTGCCTGTGCTGCTGGCCCTGTTGTCGTTTCGCAGGAGGGGGGACGTATTGGCACTGCAGCCGGTTCGGAAGCTGCCCAGGCGACTGGCGTGAGTCGGAGGTGCTTATCGGTGAAGTTGGCATTCCCCCGGTCCACATCGCCTTCACGAACAGACCCAATGACGACACGATTATTTGTGGACGTCGTTGGCGCTGTGGATGTGACGACGAGCAGCCCTGACTCAAGCGTCGGCTAATCGGGCCACTCTCCAGGGGGCGTTATCATGTCGTGAGTGCGTCTTGTGTAGTGACGGTTGTTTGTTGGTTTTGGAGGTGCAGGGTGAGGTGGTCCTTCATTGTTGATGGAATGATGACGAAGATTGGGCAGCTTGATCCAGGGGTGGCGGCGCTGTCGCCCGAGGAGTCAGCGGAGTTTCGTGCGCGCTGGTGGATGGTCTTTTTGCCTGGGATTCCGCCGGACTGGAACGTACGTGACGCAGCGATTTCCATGTCTAAGTACGTGAGTGTGCCAAGGGCCTCCAAGGCAGAGGTTCGATATTCGCGGCAGGTTGGTGGTTCTTTTTATTTGATGTCCGAGCCGCAGGTGCCGGTGTTTCGGTTTTCTTCTGGTGTGCCCCCGAATCTGGGTGGTCTGTCCAGTTTGATCTGGGGGCCGGGCGGGACGCCGTGGGTTGATGGGTGTGTGGTGTGCGATGCCGCGTTGTCCTGGTCCTTGGTCGTTGCCCACGATGGCCCTTTCTTCCTGACGCGGCGAAGCAGTGGCGACGACTCCGCCGATTAGCAGGGCCTCATCTGACGAGATCGTCGAGGCCTGGTCTTCTCGGGAGATGCGCGAAGTGCGTGCCACTCCGGAGCCGCGGCGCCGAGCCATCATGAGGGCCATCCGTGGTGAGGGCTTGTCGTGCATATGCGGATTGCCCACCTGCTGGGCATTGGTGCGGTGACGGTCAGTCGCGTCCTGCTGGTAGCCTTGATGAGACCGAGGAGCCAAATGCTTATGGGAAAATCACAGGGTGCGCTTGAGGGCAGGGTCTAAAAGTAAGTCTCCGAAGGAGTGGTTCGCGGCGAGTGTGATCATCTATTTCGAGTTTGAAGGTAAGTCGGGTGGGGCGCTGTATACATGGGAAAATGTTTATGTGGTGCTTGCGAAGGACGGGAGAGGAGCAGGGCGGAGGGCTGCTGAGTTGGCGAAGGCGGGGTGCTATCCGTCGGTATGGATGATCAAGTTTCGCGGACGTTGGGCGAGGATTGTGTTTGGAGGGGTTCGCAAGGTTGCTTGCTGTATGCTGCCGACAGCTGCGCCGCCTGTGCGGGATGCTTCGGTCGTTGATGGTACGGAGGTTACTCATTCGGCCTTCAGGTTGTCTGGGAAGGCTGGGTTGCGCGCGTTGATTGCGGGCCGGCCGGTCAAACTTCGTTATGAGAAGTGATGTGGCGGGTCGCAATGCTCACGGCTTGGTTTTGCCACTGCCTTCAGCCCAACTGAACCTGGCGTTTGGAATCACGAGGGGCGGGTTGGCTTGTTTCCGCCTACACTGGGGGTCGGTGCCGCATGAATGCAGTGCACGGAATCTCAAAGGATGGCTACTGCGGCCACGCATGCACCTGCTGGTTGCTTTGAAGTGAGACATAAACTGCATGGCCCCTGGGGCATCGGATGAATGCTGATCGTAGCGATGATGGGCTGTGTGTTCGGGAGGGTCGGTCATGTGGCTGATGGTCTTGGGGTTTGCTCTGCTGTTCTTGGCTGGGTTTGGCGGGTGATGGCGAAATCCAAGGCTGGATTGAGGCAGAGGGGGCTGGATTTTCATGTTATGAATGGATAGGGTTTCTCTGGGGAGATGATGGACATGGGAGCATTGCGAAGAACCGTTCTGGGCGTGGCGGGGGACTTCTGCCTGCACCTGGACAAGCGTCAAAACCTTGAGAATGTCCTGGCGAGCGCTTGGCGCTCCTCAACTCACTTCGCGCTCGTCCGACGTGGTCGGATGCCAGTTGACGGCGCGGACGTGGTGGTGCCCACGCCTGAGCTGAAGCGGCTCCAGAAGGACTTCGAGTTGCTCCGTTCCGTGGCCGAGGAGGCATTGTGGGTCTCGTCGTGGCCAGGCACGTCTTCAGGTTCCTCCGCCGTCTTGTGGGCGAAATGCCGCGTCGAGGGACGAGGTGTGCTCCCGCTGGGGGATGCGCTGCTGTGGAAGGGCGTGGAGGGGTGGGATGACTTGCAGTTGTTTGAGGGGCCGAGGTTGAAGTTGTTTGTTTGCAGTCACGAAGGGTTCGGCGCGGTCTGGGGTTCGGAGCGTTTCTTCCAGGGGCTCCCGGGTGTCCCAGCGCGGCGGGGGAGGGAGACGCACGAATTGGTGGGGGCACCCCTGGTCCCCGCGCTCTGGACGTTACTCAACCAGGGCCCCCTGATGGAGGATGGCGGACTTTCATCTTGAGCGAAGCCCTGACTCAAGCCCCGTGGCCGCTGGACGAGCGATGAGCATGGAACACCCGATGGCACAAGCGAGCGCTGTGGAAGCGGCAAGTGAGAGCTGGCCTCGCATCGGTATGCGGTGGCGGACCTGGAGATCCTGACGATGTCAGTTGTTGCCGTGTTGCTCCCCGTGGCAGGTTTGATTCGGCGGTAGAACGCGCAGGTTACGACTGGGGTGTCCCGGCTACTCGTGCGTGAGAAAAGGAAATCGTGAATGCCCAATTGCGCACTTCCACGGACCGACTCTTGTGACAGGTATTGTTGAGGTTGTGACTTGTGCTCTCCCGTTGTGTTGCGCTGTTGCAAGGGAGTTGCAGCGTTTTTTATGGGGTGACATCCGAGTCCACGCTCTTGACTGGGGATCCACCAGCGGCGGACCTCCAGTGAGGCTCCCATGCAGTTCGTCCGGTTCATCTGGGTCTTCGTGGGGGCATTCCTGGGGCTCCAGGCGCTCCTGCTGCTCCTGCTCCTTCGTCCTCGGAGATGGAGCCAGTGGTTGACGGAGGTGGACGTCCCCTGGGGGCCCGGTGGCTTTCCATTGATCGTGCCGGTATGGCTGACGTGTGCGACTTTGGGCGCACTCCTCGCGGCCTGGGGCTGGAGGCGACTGGCGAAACAATCCTAGATTTCACACCTGAGATTGGCGGAACTGCACCGCTGGGGGCGACCTGGCGCCGTGCAAGCCCCTGCTCCTGGCGTGGGTTTGCTCCGAGTCCCAGAGCCGGGGCCGCTTGGAGTGGCAGTCCCCACGCCCGCCGCCCTGCATGGTTCCGCCCCGGCGCGTCTCTAGGTGGAGACGGGGTTCATCCTCCACCCACCCCGTGCTAAAACGGGGATGTCCATGGAAGGCCGACTGCTTCTGAAGAACTGCGCCGTGTTCCGTGCGGACGGTCGCGTCCGCCACGGCATGGCCGTCGTCGTCGAAGAGGGCCTCATCCGCCGTGTCGCTCCAGACGCGGAGGTGCCCGTGCTGCCCGGTGACTGGGAGGTGGCGTGTCGTGGCCGCCTCGTCGCTCCGGGCCTCGTGGATTGTCACTCGCACATGGTCAACGGGCAGCTCCTGCCTCCCAATGGCGACTTCCTCCTGCGCCAGCCCCGCTCCCGCCTGGATCGCATGCGCCAGGTGGCCAACCTCCTCACCCCCGAGGACGTCGAGGTCCTGACCCGCTTCGCCGCCGCCCGCGCGCTGCTGGACGGCGTCTCCCTCGTCGTCGACCACCTGTCGAGCCCCACGGATGTCGCGGGCTCCCTGGAGGCCCAGGCCCGCGCCGCGGACCGGCTCGGCCTTCGCCTCGTCGCGTCCCACTCCACCCACAGCCTGGACGGCTCCGCCGCCGCTGAAGCCCAGGCGGACGCCAACGCCGACTTCGTCCGCCGCTACCGGGAACACCCGCGCGTGCGCGGCGCCCTGGGCTTCCATGCGTCCTACACCTGCGAGGACGCCCTCCTGTCCCGCATCTCGCGCCTGCGCGAGGAGCTGAACGCCTCCGTCGTCTTCCACCTCGCGGAGAACGAGGACGACCTCTCCACCACCTACGCCACACACGGCCGCCGCGTCGTGCCCCGCCTGGATGCCCTGGGCCTCCTGGGCCCCCATGCCATCGCCGGCTACCCTCGCGCCGTGGAGCGCTCCGAGGCCGAACGGCTGGCCACCTCCGGCACCTTCGTCGCCCTCACGCCCCGCGCCACCCGGTCGCTGGAGCGCGCCGGCGAGTCGACCGATGGCGCCCTGTCCAGCCTCCACCTCGTGGGCCTGGGCACCGGTGGCCACGGCACCCTCCAGGAGGAACTGGCCGGCGCCCTGGTCGGCATGCTCCAACTGGCCCGCTCCGGCCGCATGCCCGACCTGGATGACTCGCTGGCGCACCTGTTCGTCAGCGGCCCCGCGGAGCTCTGCACCCGCCTGTTCGGCCGTCCCTCCGGGGGCGTGGACGAGGGCAGCCTCGCCGACCTCGTCGTCTACGACGCCGTCCCCGCCGCCGACCCGGAGACGGGCTACGCGCCCTTCCTCCTGGGCCAGCTCGTCGCCTCCCGCGTGGCCTGGACCATTGTCGGTGGCCGCGTCTGTGTTCGCGAGGGACAGCTCCTGGGCAGTGACTACGTGGAGCTGGCCCGCGACGCCGCCGCCGCGCTCGCCCGCGTCTGGTCCCGCGCGCGGCTGGGTTCGTAGGGTAGAAGGGGCGCGTGAGTGCCCTGCCTCCCCGCCTCGTGGACACCCTGCGCGTCTCCCGCGACCGCCGGGGCCCGCTGCTCGCCGACCCCCGCACCTCCGCCTTCCGCCTGCTGAACGGCGCCGCTGACGGCGTGCCCGAGGTGACCGCGGACGTGTTCGGCGACGTCGTCGTCGTCAGCCTCTACCGCGACCTGTCCGACGCGGAGGAGGCCACCCTGCTCGACGCCGCCGTCTCCGCCTGGGCGCCCCAGAGCGTCTACCTGAAGCGCCGTCCCCGTGAGGCCCGCGTGCTCGCCAACGTGGCGAAGGACGCGCTTGCTCCGGAGTCCGCCGCGCGGGGAGCGCCCGTGGAGGACTTCGCCGCGCAGGAGAACGGCCTGTCCTTCCACATCCGCCCCGGCCAGGGCCTCTCCGTGGGCCTCTACCTGGACATGCGCGACACCCGCGCGTGGCTCCAGGCCCAGGCCCGGGGCCTCACCGTGCTCAACCTCTTCGCTTACACCTGCGCCTTCGGTGTCGCCGCGACCGCGGGCGGTGCGAAGCGCGTGCTCAACATGGACGCCAGCCGCCGCGTGCTCGAATGGGGCGAGGAGAACGCGCGCCTCAACGGCCAATCCGTGGAGCGCTACGACTACGTGGCTGGCGATGTCTTCGACTGGCTCGGGCGGCTCGCGAAGAAAGGGGAAGGCTTCGATGTCGTGGTCGCCGACCCGCCGTCCTTCTCCACCACGAAGTCGACGCGCTTCTCCGCGGCTCGCGACTACGCGCGGCTGGCGGAGGCCGCCGTCCGGGTGGTGGCCCCCGGAGGCCGCCTGGTCGCCTGCTGCAACCTCGCGGGACTGCCCGTGCGCCGGTTCGAGACGATGGTGCTGGAGGGCGTGACGCGGGCGGGCAGGGTGGGGCGGACGGTGGGGTCGCTCGGCCCCTCGGGGCTCGACTTTCCAACACCTTCCGGCGAGGAGCCGGCGCTCAAGGTCCACGTCGTCCAACTTCGTTAGCGCTGCTGGCGGAGGCGCGGCTACATTGCCCCCATGGCTCCCGCCGCCTCTTCACCCCCGCGCGACGCGTTCCGCTTCGGCAACTACCGGCTCATCGACCGGATCGCCGTGGGAGGCATGGCGGAGATCTTCCTCGCGCATCAGGTGGATGACCGCGGCGACGAGACGCCCATCGTCATCAAGCGTATCCGCCCGCATCTGTCCAAGCACGCCGCCTTCGTGAAGATGTTCCTCAACGAGGCGCGGCTCGCCTCCCAGCTCAATCACCCCAACATCGTGCAGATCCACGACCTGGGGAAGATCGTCGACAGCTACTTCATCGCCATGGAGTACGTGTCCGGTCGCGACATGCGCCGCGTCGTGCCCAAGGCGGAGGCGCTGGGGATCCCCTTCCCCATGGTGTACGCGCTGAAGATCGCCTCCTGCGTCTGCGCGGGCCTGCACTACGCGCACCAGAAGAAGGACCGGCACGGCAATCCGCTCAACATCGTCCACCGCGACGTGACGCCGGAGAACATCATCGTCGCGTTCGACGGCTCGGTGAAGGTGCTCGACTTCGGCATCGCCAAGGCCGCCAACCAGGTGGAGGAGACGCGCTCGGGGGAGATCAAGGGCAAGCTCAGCTACCTCTCCCCGGAGCAGTGCCTGGGCCGGCCGCTGGACTGCCGCAGCGACATCTTCTCGCTGGGCACCGTCCTCTACGAATGGCTCACCGGCTTCAAGCTCTTCACCGGTGACTCCGACGTCGCCGTCATGCGCAGCATCACCGAGGCGAAAATCTACGCGCCGTCCTACTTCCGCGAGGACCTGCCGGAGCGCGTGGAGGCCATCCTGATGCGCGCGCTCGCCCGCGACCGCGAGCGCCGCTACCAGACCGCGCTGGAGATGCAGCGCGACCTGGACGCCTTCCTGGCCGCGTATGACTTCACGCCCACGCCGCTGCACCTGGCCAACTTCGTCAAGCAGCTCTTCGAGGACGAGCGCCCGCAGGAGCTGCGCCGCCTCTCCACCCGTCAGTCCTCCGCGCCCACGTCCGAGATGGCCCTGGAGGTCGCGGAGGTGGCGGCCTCCGTGGACGGCCCCCCCACGGAGGCGATGCGCCTGGATGAGGGCACCAGCACCGAGCCGCGCCTGCTCGCGCTGCCGCTGGACCCCGCGCTGTACGAGAAGCTGGAGGCCCAGGCCCGCAAGGCCCATGTCTCCCCCGCGAAGCTGGTGGCGGACCTGTTGGAGGGCTGGCTGAAGACGCGCTGACGCGCACGTCCCGGCGCCGCGCCCATGCCCCGGCTCAAGCTGACGCTCGAATACGAAGGCACCCGGTACGTGGGCTGGCAGGTGCAGCCCAACGGCCCGTCCATCCAGTCCACCCTCCAGGACGCGCTCCACAAGCTCCTGGGCGAGCGCGTGTTCGCGGCCTCCGCTGGCCGCACCGACGCGGGGGTGCATGCCTCGGGGCAGGTCGCGTGCTTCGACGCGTCCCGCATCCTGCCCATGAAGGCGTACACGATGGGGCTCAACGGCATCCTCCCGCCGGACATCGCGGTGGTGGCCGCGGAGGAGGTGGCGCCGGAGTTCGACCCCCGCCGCTGGTCCCGTGGCAAGCGCTACCGCTACCGCCTGAGCAACCGGCGCATGCGCTCCCCCCTGCTGCGCACGACGCACTGGGAGGTGTTCGCCCCGCTGGACGTGGAGGCCATGCGCCGCGCGTCCCAGGTGCTGCTGGGCCGGCACGACTTCTCCGCCTTCCGGGCCGCGGACTGCCAGGCGAAGCACGCGGTGCGCGAGCTGCGGCAGGTCCGGGTGGAGGGCGCCTCCGGCGACAGGGTGGACGTGGTGGTGGAGGGCACCGCCTTCCTCAAGCACATGGTGCGCAACCTGGTGGGCACGCTGGTGGAGGTGGGGAAGGGGCGCCGCCCCGAGGCCTGGGTGGGCGAGGTGCTGGCGTCCCGCGACCGCAAGCAGGCCGGGGCCACCGCGCCGCCGCAGGGGCTGGTGCTGGAGGAGGTCTTCTACGGCGATGGCCCGCCCCCTCGCTCGGTGGGGGAAGCGGCCGTCGGGGAAGAGGACGAAGGGTGAGAGTGCGCTAGGCTTTCGGACCGTGAGTCCCAAACCCGGTGTCCTCGAGCCCCTGCGCGTCCGCATCCGCCGCTTCCAGTTCATCGTCGGGCTGGGCTTCCTGTCGTTGGTGCTGGGGGCCATGCTCAGCGTGTCGCTGGTGCTGCGCCTGCACGAGCGGGTGAGCGCAATCCCCTTCGACCTCGTGCGCATCGTCGTGGCGGTGGTGCTGGAGGACCTGTGGGTGCTCGCGGTGCTGCCGGTGCTCTGCTACGGCGGCGCTCGCATCGTCGCCCTCCGCCCCTGGAGCACGGCGGTGGGGGCCGCGGCGTCGGGGGGCGTGTTCGTGCTCGCGCTCAACTTCGTGCGCGGCGGCGCGGAGGGGATGACGCAAGGGTGGGGGCTCGCGTCGGTGCTGCGCATCGTGGCCTTCATCGGAGGCACGTTGCTGAGCGCCCGGGCCATCCGCGCGGGCCGCGCCGCCGCCGAGCGCGGCTCCTCCGCCGCTCAGGAGAAGGCCGCGGCGCGCAAGTCGGAGTACGACGAGTTCCTCAAGGCCGCCGAGGCGGGCGGCGTGCGCCTGGAGCAGCGCGAAGGCGCGTCCGCTGGTGCCGAGGCGCCGGTGACTCCCGAGGCGAGGCCTGCCGCCGAGACGGCTGCTTCCGAGGGGGCGCCTGCCGCCGCCGCTGAGTCCCCCGCCTCGTCCGAGGCGAGTGCTTCTCCCTCGGATGACGTGCCGAAGACGCCCGCGGCCTGAGTGGGGGCATGGGGCATCCGCTGGCCCGGACGTGACGTGAACGAAGGCGCCCACGGCCTGCGTGGAGCCTGATCCGTTTGCTGGCCGCGAGCGTGAAGCGGAGCGAAGACGCCCGTGACTTGAGCGGGAGCGTCCGTTGGCCCCGAGCGTGGCACGGAACAAAGACGCCAGTGCCTCGAGTGGGGCCGGGGCCGTCCGCTCGATCCAGGCGTGACGCGATGCTGGCCCCGGGCGAGATGCGGCGGACGCCCGGGGCGCGAGGTCCTACGGGTAGCAGGCCGCCTGACGCAGGCCGGTGTCCTCGGGGAAGCCGAGCGCGACGTTGAAGTTCTGGATCGCCTGCCCGGCCATGCCCTTCACCAGGTTGTCCAGCGCGGCCATCACCGCCACCGAGCGGCCCTTCGTCGCCACGGAGATGTCGCAGAAGTTGCTGCCCGTGACGGCCGCCACGCGCGGCGTGCCCTCCACGATGCGCACGAACTTCGAGCCCTCGTAGTAGCGGCGGTACTTCTCCGTCAGCGACTGCGTCACCACCGCGCCGCCGTGCTCCGGCCACTCGAACTGCACCGTGGCGAAGATGCCGCGCACCATGGGCGCCGAGTGCGGCACGAAGGCCAGTCGGTGCCGCTGCGCGCCGTGCGCCACCAGCATCACCTCCACCTCCGCTTCGTGCTGGTGCTCCAGCGGCTTGTACGCGCGGAAGTCATGCGCGCGCGTCGGGTGGTGCGTGCCCTCGCCCGGCAGCGAACCGGAGCCGGACGAGCCCGTCACGCCCGACACGGCCAGCAGCCCCAGCCCCGGCGTGGCCGCGATGGGCAACAGCGCCAGCTGCACCGCCGTCGCGAAGCAGCCCGGGTTGGCGATGCGCTTCGCCGTCTTCACCTGCTCGCGCTTCCACTCGGTGAGGCCGTAGGTGAACGTGCCCAGCAGCTCCGGCGCCGGGTGCGGACGGCCATACGCGCCCGCGTAGCGCCCCGGGTGGTCCAGCCGGAAGTCCGACGACAGGTCCACGAGCAGCATCCGCTCCGTGAGCCCCACGTCCGCCCACTGCTTCTCCATGCCCGCGAACTGCGACGCCAGCTCGCCGTGCCCCAGCGCGCTGAACACCACCGGCCGGGGCGAGTCCGCCAGCCAGCGCCAGTCCGGCTCCGCCTCGAAGCGCGCGTCCACCAGCCCGCGCAGGTGCGGGTGCACCTTGTGGATGGGGGAACCCGCGTGGTGCCGCGACACCGCGCGGACGCCGGCCACGCCGGGATGCCCCGCGAGCAGCCGCAACAGCTCGCCTCCACCAAAACCGGAGGCCCCCAGGATGTAGATGTGCGCCGGTGACGTCATGACTTCCTCCCCGCGCCCAGCTTCGGCGCGAGCTTGTCCACGATGAGATTTCCCAGCGCGTTCGGATCCGCGCGCGCGTTGCGGGCGGGCAGCCCCACCACCTGCTCCACGAAGCGCACGCCCACCGCGTTGTCCGTGGCGGGCCCCGCAACCATGTCCATCTCGATGCCGTACACCTCGCGCAGGTGCCGCACGCCGCCGGCCGCCCCCACGGGGTCGTTCGCGCAGAGGATGAACGCGCCGCCCAGCGCCTTGAGCTCCGGGTCTGCCAGGATGGCCTGCACGCCGTACTCGCCCATGATGCCGTCGCCCGTCTCCGCGACGATGACATCCACGTCCTGGGCCGCCATCTCCGAGAAGACGATGCGCGCCACCTTGGACGCCGTGCGCGCCCCGGTGCACACGACGCCCGCGTCGGTGAAGTCCATCACCACGTCCGCGCCGCTGTCCTGCATGGACAGCGTGTCGCGCATCAGCGACACGCCCGTGAGCTTCGCGCCGCCCACGCGGTAGCCCGCCTGGGTCAGCTTGCGCACCACGACGCTGGCCGCGTACGTCTTGCCCGCGTTCATGCACGTGCCCACCACGTACACCACCGGGCACGTCACCGCCTTCGCCGTGCCCTTGAGCGCGCCGGTGGAGATGTGCGCGTGCTGGCCCGCGCGCGACTGGAACTCCGGGAAGGTGAGGACCTGGCCCAGCACCTCCGCCTCGAACGGCGCGCCCACGCCCGGGTTGTGCGACGTGCACTTCCCGATGACGCCGCCCATGTTGAGGATGTTCAGCCGGTCGCCCACCGCGACGGACGCGGGCACCACGCCCTCGTAGCCGTGCAGGGCGTTGCGGTGGCCCAGCGCGCCCACGACGATGTCGCCCGCGTGGAGCGTGACGAGCCGGCCGTTCACGTCCTCCAACTGGTTGTAGACGCTCTTCTCTCCGTGGATGCGCACCGCGATGACGGCGCCCTCCTCGCACTTCACCTCGTCCGTGAGGTGGACCGTGCGGCCCACCTGGAGGTTGCGCGTGACACTGCCCACCTTGTCGACGTGGATCTTCATGTCGTCACTTCGCTTTCTGCGAGAGCATCTGCGCGACGCCGTAGAGCTTGGCGAACCCCGCCGCTTCCGTCCCCGTCCACAACACGTTGGCCTCTCCGTACGTGGCCACCTTCGCGTCCATCAGCGAGTGCGGCGAACGCACGCCTTCCACGACGTGGGCGCGCGGGGTGAGCACCAGCTTCACCTCGCCCGTCACGCGGTCCTGCGAGGAGGCCAGGAACGCCTCCAGGTCCTTCACCAGCGGGTCGAAGAAGTGCCCCTCGTGGAGCAGCGACCCGTACAGGTTGCCCACCGTCTCCTTCCAGAAGAGCTGCTTGCCCGACAGCACCAGCTTCTCCAGCTCGCGGTGCGACGCGATGAGCAGGTGCGCCGCGGGCGCCTCGAAGCCCACCCGGCCCTTGATGCCCAGGATGGTGTCGCCCAGGTGCACGCCCCGGCCAATGCCGTACGGCCGCCCCAGGGCGTTGAGCTTCTCCACCACCGCCACCGCCGACAGCGCGTGGCCGTCCAGCGCCACCGGCACGCCCTTGTCGTAGGAGATGACCAGCGGCAGGGGCTTCAGGTCGGCGGGGATCTCCCCGCCGGGGAAGGCCGCCTCGGGCAGGGTGCTCCACGAGTCCAGCGTCTCGCGGCCGCCCACGGACGTGCCCCACATGCCCTCGTTGACGGAGTACGCGCCCGTCTTCGCCGGCAGGTGGAAGCCGCGCTCCGCGAGGAAGGTCAGCTCCTGCTGACGCGAGAGCGCCAGGTCGCGGATGGGCGTGATGAGCTGCAGCTGGGGCGCGAGCGTGCGGAAGGCCACGTCGAAGCGGACCTGATCATTCCCCGCGCCGGTGCTGCCGTGGGCCACGGCCTGCACGCCCAGCTTCTCCGCCATGCGCACCGCCTCCACGGCCTGGCAGGCGCGCTCGGCGGAGACGCTCAGGGGGTAGAGCTGGCCGCGCAGCACGTTGCCCGCGACGAGGAAGCGCAGGTAGCCCTGGAAGAGGGTGTCGCGCGCGTCCACCGTGTGGTGCGCCACCGCGCCCAGCTTCTGGGACAGGGCCTGGATGCGCTCCAGCTGCTCGGGCGGGAAGCCGCCCGTGTCCACGGTGACGGTGATGACGTCCCAGCCCTGCTCGCGCAGGTACACCGTGCAGAAGGCGGTATCGAGGCCACCGGAGAACGCCAGCACCACGGACTTCTTGCTCATCTTCAGGACTCCTGTTGCTGCGAAAAGGGTGGGGATGCTTCAGGGGGCCCAGACGCGGCCCGCGGCCTGGGACTGCTGGGCGTGGGTGCGCGTGAGCCAGTCGCGCGCTTGCGCCAGCTCCTCGCGCGCGGTGGCGAGGCCCAGGTTGCCGGCGCCCCCCAGGTGGGTGGCCGTCAGCGCGCCGCGGTCCGGCTGGAAGGTGCCTTCGTTGAGCTGGCGGCCCACCTCCCGGTACGCGTCGCGGAAGGGCTGGCCCTGGGCCACGAGCGCGTAGGCGTGGTGCGCGGCGTAGAGCGTGTCGTCGCACGCCGCGCGAGCCTTGTCCGCGTTCACCTTCAGCGCGGGCACCAGCCGCGACAGCACCTCCAGCAGCGCCTTCGTGCTGGCGAGCGCCTGGAACGTGGGGCGCTTCAGCAACTGGAAGTCACGGTGGTAGCTGGACGGCAGGCCGCCCGCGACCGCCTCCACCTGGTGCGCGAGTCCGCGCAGCTCGCGGCAGCGGCCCCGGGCCAGCTCCACCACGTCCGGGTTCTTCTTCTGCGGCATGATGGACGAGCCCGTGGTGAAGGCGTCCGGCAGGGCCAGGAAGCCGAACTCGTCCATGCTGTAGAGCTGCACGTCCCACAGCCACTTCTCCAGGGTGCCCGCCACCGAGCACGCCCAGGTGAGCAGCGCCGCCTCATGCCGCCCCCGGCTGTCCTGCGCGTCGATGGGGCTGCGTTGAACCCGACTGAAACCGAGCAACCGCGCGACATATTCACGGTCGATGGGCAGCGGCACGCCGAAGCCCGCCGCGGCGCCCAGCGGGCACCGGTCCAGCCGGCCCCACACGCCCTTCAGCGCCTCCAGCTCCTCCAGCAGCCCCTCCGCGAACGCCATGCCCCACAGGCCGAAGGTGGACGGCATCGCGCGGCGCAGGTGCGTGTAGCCGGGCAGGGGCAGGTCCGCGTGCGCTTGCGCGAAGTCGAGGAACGTCCCGGCCAGCTCCGCCGTGCGCGCCCCCAGCGCCAGCAGCTCCTCGCGCAGGTACAGGCGCAGGGCCAGCAGGACCTGGTCATTCCGCGAGCGCGCCAGGTGGATGCGCTTGCCCGCCTCGCCCGTGCGCTCCACGAGCGCCGCCTCCAGCGCGGTGTGTCCGTCCTCCTGCTCCGGGCGGATGGTGAAGCGGCCCTGGCGGGCCTCGTCGTGCAGCGCGTGCAGCGCGGCCACCAGCGACGTGGCGGCCTCCGGCGTGAGCAGCCCCACGTGCGCGAGCATGCGCGCGTGCGCGGCGCTGCCCAGCGCGTCGTGCGGCACGAGCGACAGGTCCACCACCGGGTCGTCGCCCACGGTGAAGGCGTGGATGGCCGCGTCCAGCGGCTGGCCCTTGCCCCACAAAGTCTCAGCCACGCGCCACCTCCCCGGCATAGCCGTGCAGCAATCGTCGATAGAACGCGAGCCCCGCCTCCAGCTCCGCGCGCGTGAGGTACTCGTTCGCCTGGTGGCTGCGCAGCGTGTCCCCCGGCCCCACCTTGACCGCCGGCACGTCGCCCAGGAAGGCCCAGTCGGACGTGGTGCTGGAGCCCACCGTCGCCTGTCCGGACGCCGCCACCGCCGCGCGCACCAGCGGGTGCGCCGCGTCCGTGCCCTTGGGCAGGTAGCGCGCGGAGTGCACCACCACCTCGCTCTCCAGCGCCGCGCCCACGTCCCGCGCCACCGTCGCGTGGTCCATGCCCGGCGTGGTGCGCAGGTCGACGAAGAACTCGCACCGGTCCGGCACCTGGTTGCGCGCCAGGCCCCCGGACACCTGCGTCACCTGCGCCCGCGCCTCACCCAGCAGCGGGTGCGCGGGGAAGCGCAGGGCGGACACGGCCTGGATGTCCCGGGCCGCCTTGAGGATGGCGTTGTCCAGCCCGCCCGTGTGCGCGTGCGCGACGTGGCCGCTCTTGCCGTGCGCCACGCAGCGCAGCAGCAGCATGCCCCGCTGCGCCGTGCAGGGCTTGAGCGACGTGGGCTCGCCCACGACGGCGGCGTCCAGCGGCCCCAGCTCGGACAGGAGCGGCCCCAGGCCCTTGCCGCCCGTCTCCTCCTCGGCGGTGAGCGCGAAGACGTACTCCACACCCTGGGGCGCGCCTTCCTCCAGGAGCGCCTTCGCGGCGAGGAGCATGGCGGTGACGCAGCCCTTGGCGTCGTTGGCGCCCAGGCCGTAGAGGGTGTCGTCCTTCCACACGGCCTCGTGCGGCTCGGTGTTCCACCCGGCGCACGGCTTCACCGTGTCCAGGTGCGAGTTGACGAGCAGGCGCTTCGGCCCGCTGCCCACGCTGAACCAGACGTTGTGGCCCTGGCGGTGCACGCGGGCACCCCAGCCTTCCGCATGGCTGGCCACGAGGTCCGCGATGCGGGCCTCGTCGCCGGAGACGCTGGGCGTGGCGACCAGCGCGGTGAGCAGCTCGGTGGGGTTCAACCCTTGGCCTCGCCGTGCTTCACCGGGTGCTCGCGCACGACCATGGTGCCGCTGCCCTCGTTGGTGAAGACCTCCTCCAGGAGCGCGTCGGACTGCTTGCCGCTCACCAGGTGCACGCTGCCCACTCCGCCCACGAGCGCGTGGCGCATGGCGTGCGCCTTGGGGCGCATGCCGCCCGTCAGCCGGCCCTCCGCCTCCAGCGAGGCCAGGTCCGACAGCGTGGCGAGCGAGATGAGCGACGACGGATCCGACACGTCCTTGAGGAGCCCCGGCACCTCCACCATGAAGAAGAGCTTCTCCGCGTGCAGCGCCGCCGCGAGCGCCGCCGCCACCGTGTCCGCGTTGGTGTTGTAGACCGCGCCGTCCTGGCCGCCGGACAGCGGGGCGATGACGGGCACGAAGTCCGCGCTGCGCAGGTGCTCCACCACGCGCGTGTCCACCGACTCGATGTCGCCCACGAGGCCGTAGTCCACCATGCGGCCCTGCGTCTCACCGGGCTCCGTGACGAGCACGGGCGGACGCTTGCGCGCCTTGATGAGGCCCGCGTCCACGCCGGACAGGCCCACGGCGGGGACGCCCGCGGCCTGGAGGTCCGCCAGCAGGTCCGTGTGCAGCTTGCCCGCGAGCACCATCTTCGCCGCGTCCAGCACGGGCGCGGAGGTGACGCGGCGGCCGGCCACCTTCTCGATGGGCAGGTGCAGCGCGTCGCAGAGCGCGTCCAGCTCCGGCCCGCCGCCGTGCACGACCACGGGGCGGATGGAGAAGGCCCACAAGAGGGCGATCTGCTCGCACGCCGTCTTGCGGGTGCGCGGGTCCGTCAGCACCGCGCCGCCCAGCTTCACCACGAACGTCTTGCTGCGGAACTGCTTCACGTACTTCGCGGCGTTGCGAAGGGCGGCGTACGGGTCGGGAGACAGGGGCACGGTGGACCTCGGAAAGGCGAAAAGGAACGAAGAAGGGTGGGGCGGCGGGCCGCGGGCTTCAGCCGCCGCGCATCCAGGCCAGGAGGGAGCGCTGCACGTGGTAGCGGTTGCCCGCCTCGTCCACGACGCGGCTGCTCGCGTGGTCCAGCACCTCGTCGGCGACCTCCACGTTGCGGCGCACGGGCAGGCAGTGCAGGAACGCCGCGTCCTTCGCGGCCTTCGCCATGTGCCGGCGCGTGGGCATCCACCCCGAATACGACGCCAGCAGCGCCGCCACGTCCGCGGGCGAGTTCGCCGTCTGCGCGGTGGGGCCCCAGGACTTCGCGTACACGGCGCGGCTGCCCACCAGCGCCTCGTCCTGGTCGTGGGTGTAGGTGATGCTGCCGCCGGTGGCCTTCGCGTACGCCTCCGCCTCCGCGCGCACCGCGGGGTGCAGGTCGAAGCCAGGGGGATGCGCCACGCGCACCTCGCAGCCCGCCGCCGCCGCGGACAGCAGGAAGGAGTTGGGCACGGCCTTGGGCAGCGGCTTGATGTGCGGCGCCCAGGTGAGCGTCACCGGCAGCTTCTTCGTGGTGCCGAACGTCTCGCGCAGGGTGAGCGCGTCCGCCAGGCCCTGGCACGGGTGCTCGCGCGCGGACTCCATGCTCACCACCGGCACGGTGGCCCACTTGCGGAAGGCGTTGATGACGGGGTCGGCCTCGTCCTCCTCGTCACCGCCACCCTGGGAGAAGGTGCGGATGCCCAGCATGTCCACGAAACGCGACAGCACCGGGGATGCTTCCTTGATGTGCTCCGCGCGGTCCGCGTTCATCACCGCGCCCGGCCGGTCCTCCAGCTTCCACACGCCGGAGCCCACGTCGAGCACGATGGCGTGCCCACCCGCGCGCAGCATCACCGCCTCGAAAGAGGTCCGCGTGCGCAGCGACGGGTTGAAGAACACCATGCCCAGGAGCTTCCCCGGGAAGAGGGCCCCCGGATCCTTCTGCTTCCACGCGGCCGCCTGCGAAAGGACCGCCTCGACGCCTTCCGGCCCCAGGTCCTGGATGCGGGTCACATGCTTCATGGGCTTCGTGCTCCCCCGGCCGCGCCGGATGGATGGGGACTGCTGAATATGCATTGGAATTCGTGCATATTCGTTGAGGAGGCGCGGATATTATGCAGAACGGCGCAGTGCACAAGAAGATTCTTGGGGATTTTTCATGCGCCTTGCGTGCGTATTCAGCCGCATGCATGGTGAGGGTGAATGAACCTGGACGAGGCCATCCTTCAGCTCATCTCCCAGCAGGACGTTCCGGATCAGGCCGTACTGCAGACACTGCTGGAGGAGGCGGGGCACGCGCCCAGTCAGTCCACGCTGTCGCGGCGGCTGCGGAAGCTGAGCGTGCAGAAGGTGAACGGGCGCTACCAGCGCATGGAGGTCCCGGCGCCGGCGCCGGCGGCCGCTCCGCGCGTGTCCATCATCGAGGCGCCGCCCAACATGCTGGTGCTGAAGACGGCGCCCGGCTACGCGCAGATCTTCGGGCTGGCGCTGGACCGCGAGGAGGTGGAGGGGCTGGCGGGCACGGTGGCGGGCGACGACACCATCTTCATCGCGGTGAAGGACCCCTCGCTGCTGCAGGACGTGCGCGCGACGGTGGAGCAGCTCATCCAGCGCGGTCCGTGAGCGGTGGCCCGGTGGCGGAGTTACCAGGAACACGCGGAAACTGAAGTCCCCCGGGAAGGCCTGCTAGGGTCACGGCCCCTATGCGAACCCTCGTCGGACTGACGGCATCGGGCTGGACGGAGAAGGCCCGGTGGGCGTTGGACCACCACCGCGTCGCCTACCGCTTCCAGGACTACGTCCCCCTCCTCCAGGAGCGCTGGCTGCGCAAGCAGGTGCCGCCCGGCGTGAAGGGCACGGTGCCGTTGCTCGTCGACCCGCCCGGCGCGGCCACGCAGGGCTCGTTCGCCATCGCGAAGCGCGCCGAGGAGCTGGGGCAGGGCCGCCCGCTCTTCCCCGCGGAGCACGTCGCGGCCATCACGCGGTGGAACGACACCAGCGAGCAGGTGCTGGACACGGCGCGCGTCTACGCGATGCCGCGCATGCTCGCGAACTCCCGTGCCCAGGCGGAATCGCTGCCCAAGTTCCTTCCCCTCTGGCTGCGCCAGCTGAGCGCGCCGTCCGCGCGCATGGGCATGCGCTACATCATGAAGAAGCACCAGGTGCCGGTCTCCACGGAGGAGGCCATCGAGGCCGCCGTCACCCCCGCCTACGAGCGCCTGCGCGCGACGCTGGGCGACGGCCGCGCCTACCTGGAGGGAGGCACCTTCACCTACGCGGACATCACCGCCGCGGCGATGCTGGTGCTGCTGGGCCCGGTGGCGGACCGGCACCTGCCCATGGGCCCGGGCACGCGCGAGGTGTGGACGCACGCGGGGCTCGCCTCCCGCTTCCCGGACCTCCTCGCGTGGCGCGACGCGCTCTACGACAAGCACCGGCGCACCTGAGGCCCTCACACGGCGACGGGCCGCCTCCCATGGGGAAGCGGCCCGCCGTGTGCTGCCTGGGGTGAAGCCTGTTACGCCGTCTTCTTCACGCCCTTCGAGTTGTCCACCAGCACCTTGGCGAAGGTGAGCCCGTCGGGGCCCGCGTCCGCCTGGATGTGCTCGCCCGGGGCGAACTCGCCGCTCAGGACCTTGAGGGCGAGCGGATCCAACAGGTACTTCTGCACGGCCCGCTTCAGGGGCCGGGCGCCGTACGTGGGGTCATACCCGCGCTCCGCGAGGAGCTCCCGCGCGGCGTCCGTCAGGTCCAGCGTGAGGCGCTTGGCCTGGAGCAGCTTCTGGAGCTTCCCCAGCTGGATGTCGACGATGCGGTAGATGTCCTTGCGGCGCAGCGGCTCGAAGACGACCACCTCGTCCACGCGGTTGAGGAACTCCGGGCGGAAGTGCGCGCGCAGGGCCTCCATCACCTCGCCGCGCGTCTTGTCGTTGAGCGTGTCCGTGCCCGCCATGCCTTCCTGGATGGCCTGCGAGCCGATGTTGGACGTGAGGATGAGCACGGTGTTGCGGAAGTCCACCGTGCGGCCCTGGCTGTCCGTCACCCGGCCCTCGTCGAGGATCTGGAGCAGGATGTTGAACACGTCGTGGTGGGCCTTCTCGATTTCGTCAAAGAGGACCACCGTGTACGGCCTGCGGCGCACGGCCTCCGTGAGCTGGCCGCCCTCCTCGTAGCCCACGTAGCCCGGGGGCGCGCCCACCAGCCGCGACACGGCGTGCTTCTCCATGTACTCGGACATGTCGATGCGGACCATGGCCGTGTCGTCGTCGAAGAGGAACTCCGCCAGCGCCTTCGCCGTCTCCGTCTTGCCCACGCCCGTGGGGCCCAGGAAGATGAACGAGCCGATGGGCCGGTTCGGGTCCTGCAGCCCGCTGCGCGCGCGGCGCACGGCGTTGGACACGGCTTCAATGGCGCTGCGCTGCCCAATCACGCGGTCGGCGAGCCGGTCCTCCATGTGGACCAGCTTCTGCATTTCGCCTTCCAGCAGCTTGGAGACGGGGATGCCCGTCCACTTGGCCACGACAGAGGCGATGTCCTCGGAGTCCACCTCCTCCTTGAGGAACTTCTGGTTCTTCTGCAGCTCCGCCAGCTTCGCGTTCTGCGCGGCGACGTCCTTCTCCAGCGAGGGGATGACGCCGAACTTCAGCTCCGCGGCGCGGTTCAGGTCGCCCTGGCGCTCCGCCGCCGCCTGGTCGTTGCGCGCCTTCTCCTGCTTCTCCTTGAGCGTGCGCAGCGCCGCGATGGCCTTCTTCTCCTCGTCCCAGTGGGCCTTGAGCGAGTTGAACTTCTCGTTCAGGTTCGCCAGCTCCTTCTCGATGGTGGCCAGGCGCTCGCGCGAGTGCGGGTCCGTCTCCTTGCGCAGGCCCTCGCGCTCGATCTCCAGCTGCGTCACCTTGCGGCGGATGTCGTCGATCTCCGTGGGCATGGAGTCGATTTCGATGCGCAGGCGGCTGGAGGCCTCGTCCACCAGGTCGATGGCCTTGTCCGGCAGGAAGCGGTCGGAGATGTAGCGGTGGCTGAGCGTGGCCGCCGCGACGAGCGCGGAGTCCTGGATGCGCACGCCGTGGTGGACCTCGTAGCGCTCCTTGAGGCCGCGCAGGATGCTGATGGTGTCGTGCACCGACGGCTCGCCCACGAACACCGGCTGGAAGCGGCGCTCCAGCGCGGCGTCCTTCTCGATGTGCTTGCGGTACTCGTCCAGCGTCGTCGCGCCAATGCAGTGCAGCTCGCCGCGCGCGAGCGCCGGCTTGAGCATGTTGCCCGCGTCCATGGCGCCCTCGGCCTTCCCGGCGCCCACGAGCGTGTGCATCTCGTCGATGAAGAGGATGATCTCCCCGGACGCGTCCGCGACCTCCTTGAGGACCGCCTTGAGGCGCTCCTCGAACTCGCCGCGGTACTTCGCGCCGGCCACCATGGCCCCCAGGTCCAGGGTGATGAGGCGCTTGTTCTTCAGGCCCTCCGGCACGTCGCCGTCCACGATGCGGCGCGCCAGCCCCTCCGCGATGGCCGTCTTGCCCACGCCCGGCTCACCGATGAGGACGGGGTTGTTCTTGGTGCGGCGGCTGAGCACCTGGATGCAGCGGCGGATCTCCTCGTCGCGGCCGATGACCGGGTCCAGCTTCCCGCTCCGCGCGGCCTCCGTGAGGTCGCGCCCGTACTTCTCCAGGGCCTGGTAGGTGGACTCCGCGTCCGCGCTGGTGACGCGCCCGGAGCCGCGGACCTCCTTGAGGCCCGCCTGCACGCGCTCGCGCATCACGCCGGAGGACTTCATCGCCTCGCCGACCGCGCCCTTGTCCTGGGTCAGCGCCAGCAGCAGGTGTTCGGAGGAGGTGAACTCGTCCTTCAGCGCCTTGGCCTCGTCCTCGGCCTTGTCGAAGGTCTTCATCAGGCGCTGGCTGAGCATGGCGCTCTCGCCGCCCTGCATGCGCGGCAGCTTCTGGAGCGCCTCCCCCAGCCGGCCCGCGAACAGCTTCACGTCCACGCCAATCTTGCGCAGCAGGGGTTCGACGAGGCCGTCCTTCTGACCCAGCAACGCCGTGGCCAGGTGCTCCGGCTCGTAGTGGGGATTGTCGGCCCGGCGGGCCAGGGACTGACCCTCCTGGATCGCCTCCTGCGCCTTCACCGTATATTTGTCGAGTCGCATGCCTTGAACGTAAGAGCCGGGGCCCCCTTGGCAAGACGACACTGCCTGTATGCCTTGCGATTTCCCCGGAATACTTTGAGCCGCTGGAAGCAGCCGGGTATTCGTGGTGGCGCAGTTGCCAGGGGGTGGGGGGCTCGGTTATAGGCGGCGCCCATCCTCGGGGGCTTCACTCTGGACGCACACGGCGGCTATCTCGTTCGACTCGACACCTTTTCCGGGTTGGCGCTGGTGCGTCTGGCCCGGGAGGCGCTGTCGATGGACAGAGCCCCGGCCGCCACGGCGCTGCGCGTCACCATCAACCGCCGCCGCAAGGTGGTGCGGCTGGCCTTCCTGGGGCCCTTCTCCCAGGGGCGGCAGGGTGCGCATTGGTACGCGGCGCACCACGCCCTGGCCCGCCTGCTGTCCGCCGCCGCCAACGCCACCGTGCACGCCTACGTGTACGACGCGGACGAGGGCGAAGAGGTCATCGCCTACGGCAATGGCCGGCGCGTAGGGGGAGAGAAGGTGGTGTACGAGGACGCGGAGCTGCCGTGTCCCCTGGAGGAGCTGGACGACGCGGCCTTCAGCCGGCTCCAGTCCCGCTGGCCCATGGGGCACCTGGCGTACGTGTTCGGCCTCACCCGGGACGAGCTGCTGCGCATGCCCCGCGCCGCGCTGGCCCAGGTGCTGCCGCTGGAGGGCACGGCCGCCGGCCCGGAGTCCGACGCCATGGCCTCCCTGGAGGCGCTCCTGCTGGGCCCCACGTCGCCCCGCGCGGTGACGGACGCCGGCTGAAGCGGACGGCCGGCCTTCGCGCCGCGCCGCGTCACTGCTAGAGATGGAGTCGCGGCCGACTTCGCCGCCTTCAGGGCTCCTCGGTGGGCCCGTCGAGCGTGACGATGGCCGCGCGGACGCCCTCGCTGCGGAAGTACTGGGCGAGCAGGGCGAAGCCGCCGGCCACGAGCACCGTGGGGAGCACCGCGCTGGCCGTCATCAGGGACGGGACGAGCGCGTAGAGCTGTTCGGCGGCGGCCGGGTCCTTGAACTCCGGCAGGCCCTTGAGGCCCTCCACCATGGCCTGGCTGGAGTGGCGGGCCACCACGGTCCATTGGGCCCCGTCGATGGTGCGCATCAGCGCGGCGAAGATGCCCGCGCCGCCCAAGAGCTGCCGGAAGCCGTCCCGGGGCATGCCCTCCGGGGAGCGCAGCATGCGGCTGGAGGCGAAGAAGAGCAGGGTGCAGGCCACCGTCAAGCCGCACAGCACCAGGGCGCGCGACTCGCGCATCGGGGACAGCGCGGACATCTGCGCCTCCACCAGGGCCTGGGTGACGGCGGGGTCCTTGCCCAAGAGGGACACGGTGGGGGGATTGTCCCGCTGGGCCTGACGGTGCGCCTCGAAGTTCATCATGACGGAGGCTTCGCTGCAGGCGAGCATCCCCGTCAGGGTGGAGAGGACCAGGCACAGCGCCGCGGCGATCCGCACGCCCCGGGGCAGCGCCCCTGGGCGGGTGACTTCAAGGGGCTTCACTTCCGGGTCGCCTCCACGTAGCGCAGGCGCAGGTCGGACAGGAGATTGTCCACCAGCTTCTCCTCCTCGGCGGTGAGGTTTCCGCGCGTCTTCTCGCGGAGCATCGCCAGGAGGTCCAGGTTCTGCCGGGCCGACGGCAGGTCCTTCTCCATGCGGCCCGTCTCCGGGTTCGGCGCCCCCCCCAGGTGGATGAGGACGGCGGAACCCAGGCCGACGATGAAGGTGCTGAACGACAGGGACTCCTCGGAGGCGGGGCTCGCTTCCCCCGTCATCACGAAGGTCTCACCCCGCTTCTCCGAAGGGCTCATTCGGACGCCTTGTCCTCTTCCTCGGCGTCGTCGTCCGCGTCGTCTTCCGCGTCGTCGTCGTCGTCGTCGTCGATGTCGTCGTCGTCCTCGTCATCCTCTTCGTCGTCGAACTCATCGCCCATCAGCGTTTCGATGGGGACGGCCTTGTCGGCCACGTCCGGCAGCTCCTCGAGGTGCTTCTTGTAGGCTTCCTCGTCCACCTGGCCGCCGCGCTGGTAGCGATCCGCGGTCCGCTTGTCGAGGTGCTTCGGGTTGATGCCATCCGCCATGATTCAAATCCTCGGAATTGCTTGGAAAACAGCGCGGCACCTTATAGCAGGAGGGGCGCCTGTCAACGCCGCTGTCCCGGGCACCTGGAACCGATGAACGTCTCGCCCCGCCCCCCGCTTCCCCAAGGCCCCTACCTGCTGTGCGATGACAGCGTCCGTCCGGAGCTGTCCCTGGTGGACAAGGCCGAGCGCCTGCTCCTGGGGGGCGCCCGCATCCTCCAGCTTCGCATGAAACACACCCCGCCCCGAGAGGCGCTGGCCGCGGCGCGCGCGGTGGTGGCCCGCTGCCGGCAGGCGGGCGCCCTCTGTCTGCTCAACGACCGGGTGGACCTGGCGCTCCTGTCCGACGCGCACGGGGTGCACGTGGGGGACGAGGACCTGCCCCCGGAGGCGGCGCGAGAGCTGTTGGGCCCCGGCCGGTGGGTGGGGGTCACCGCGCGGGGGGCGGAAGGGGCCCGGGTGGCCCGGGCGGTGGGGGCGGACTACGTGGGCGTGGGGCCCCTGTTCGGCACCACCACGAAGGTGGTCCAGGCGCCGGTGCTGGGGCTGGAGGCGTTCGCCCGGGTGGTGGCGGAGAGCCCGCTGCCGGTGGTGGGCATTGGCGGGGTGGGCCTCGGGAACATCGCCCAGGTCGCCGCGACGGGGGCGCATGGCGCGGCGGTGGTGTCCGACGCGCTGCTCGCCCAGGACATCGCCGAGCAGGTGCGGCGGCTGACGGCCGCGTTTGACAGGGGCGCACGGGGGACTAGCCTCGATGCAGGGCACTGACGCCACCATGAACCATCCCCCTTCGCGCCATCACGGGACGACGCCGCGCCGTCCCAACATCGGCCTCAGCCCGGACTGGGTCCAGCCGGCAGACTCGGCCTTCCCCCGCTACGAGCTGAAGGTGCCCTACGCGGAGGCGGTGCTGCGCGCGGGGGGCCTGCCCTTCGTGTTGCCCTACACGGACGACGCTTCGTGCGTGGACGCCTACCTGGAGCGGGTGTCGGGGCTGGTGGTGACGGGCGGCGCGTTCGACATCCCCCCGTCCGCGTACGGGGAGGAGGCGCGCGACGGCATGGGGCCGCTGAAGGAGGGGAGGACCGCCTTCGAGGCCCAGCTCATCCGGGGGGCGCTCAAGCGCAACCTGCCGGTGCTGGGCGTGTGCGGCGGCATGCAGCTGCTCGCCGTGGTGCTGGGCGGCACGCTGTTCCAGGACATCCTGCGCGAGGTGCCGGGCGCGCGCGACCACGAGCAGAAGCACGACCGCACCCAGCCGCAGCACCCGGTGGAGGTGAAGAACGGCACGCTGCTGGCGGAGGCCGTGGGGCACGGGCAGCTGATGGTGAACTCCACGCACCACCAGGCGGTGAACAAGCCGGGCACGGACGTGACGGTGAGCGCGCTGTCGCCGGACGGCGTGGTGGAGGCCATCGAGTCCACCGCGCATGCGTTCGCGCTGGGCGTGCAATGGCACCCGGAGCTGATGCTGGGCACCATCCCGGTGCACCTGGGCGTCTACAAGGCGCTGGTGCAGAAGGCACGAGAGCACCGGAGGTGAGGCCGCGCGTCCTGCTGCTGGCGGGCCTGGAGCCCACGGGCAGGGCGGGGCTCCTGGCGGACGTCGCCGCGGTACGGGCGCGCGGAGGCGACGCGGTGGCGGTGCCCACGGCGCAGACCGCGCAGGGCACGCACACCTTCGCCGTGGTGCCGGCGTCTCCGCGCATGCTGGCCGCGCAGGTGACCGCCGCGCGCGAGTGGGGACCCGTGCACGCGGTGAAGTGGGGCGTGGTGCCCGGCCCGTCGCAGCTCTCCGCGGCGCGGGCGGCGCTCAAGGGCGCGGACGCGTGGTGGGTGGTGGATCCGGTGGTGCGCTCGTCGCGCGGACAGGCCCTGTCGCGCCTGTCGCCCCGGCACTACCTGGCGCTGACGGGCCCGCGCGTGCTGGTGACGCCCAACCTGGAGGAGGCCGCGTGGCTGCTGGGCCGGCCGGCGCTGGGCACGGTGGAGGAGGCCCAGGCGGCGGCGGAGGCCCTCTGTCAGCGCGGCTTCGGCGCGGTGCTGGTGAAGGGCGGGCACCTGCCAGAAGGGCAGGGCCTGGCGGACGTGCTGGCGTACTCCGGGCGCACGGTGGTGATGCGGGGGCGCAGGCTGAAGCGGCCCCCGGAGCGCCGGGGCACGGGCTGCCGGCTGGCGTCCGCGCTGGCGGCGGAGCTGGGCCGGGGCTCGGGGCCTGAAGCCGCGGTGCGCGCGGCCCGGGAGCACGTCACGCGCTACCTGCGCACCGGCCGGGACTGACGCGCGCGGGCCCGGACGTCCCCGCCTGGGGGTTACTCGCTCCGGGCGCGGCTCTCGAAGCGGGTGTACTCCGCCAGGAACACCAGCTCCACGGAGCCAATGGGGCCGTTGCGCTGCTTGGCGACGATGAGCTCCACGGGGATGACGGTGTTGCTCTGGCCTCCGCCGCCTCCACCCCCGCCGCCGCCGCCTCCTCCTCCGCCGCCTTCGCCGCCCTCTTCCTCCTGCTCGCGGTGGATGAACATCACCACGTCGGCGTCCTGTTCGATGGAGCCGGACTCACGCAGGTCCGACAGCATGGGCTTGCCGCCCTTGCGCTCCTCCACCTTACGGCTGAGCTGGCTGAGCGCGATGATGGGCACCTCCAACTCCTTGGCCAGTTGCTTGAGCGCGCGGGAGATCTCCGCCACTTCCAACTGGCGGCTCTCCACCTTGCCCTTCTGGTGCATCAGCTGGAGGTAGTCGATGACCAGCAGGGACAGGCGCGGATCCTTCTGCTTCACGCGCCGCGCCTTCGCGCGCAGGTCGAACGGGGACAGGCCGCCCGAGTCGTCGATGTAGATGGGCGCGTTGTAGAGCGCGCCCGCCATCTCCTGGAACTTCTCCTCGTCGTGCGGCGACAGCCGGCCGCCGCGCAGCTTCTTCATGTCCACGCGCGCCGTGGACGCGAGCAGACGCATGAGCAGCTGATCCGCGGGCATTTCCAGGCTGAAGATGCCGACCGCCTTGTTCTCCTTGAGCGCCGCGTGCACCGCGATGTTCATCGCGAAGGACGTCTTGCCGACGCCGGGGCGCGCCGCGAGGATGATGAGCTCGCCGGCGTGCAGGCCGGTCAGCTGCATGTCCAGGTCGATGTAGCCCGTGGACAGACCGGTCACGCCCGTGGACGCGGTCTTCATCTTGTCCAAGAGGTCGAGCGTCTGCTCCATCAGCTCGCTGACCGGCCGCAGGTCGCCTTCGCGCTTCTTCTCCGCGAGGAGGAAGACCTTGCGCTCGGCCTCGTCGAGCAGGACCTCCAGCTCTCCGGTCTCCTGGCTGGCGAGGTCCTGGATCTCCCGGCCCACGTTGGCCAGGCGCCGGCGCAGCGCCTGGTCCTTGACGATGTGGGCGTACTGCACGGCGTTGGCCGCCAGCGGGACGACCTGGTCCAGGCCCATCAGGTAGGCGGGACCGCCCACCGCGACGAGCTGCCCGAGGATCTTCAGCTCCTCCGCGAGCGTCAGGTGGTCGACCTGCTTGCTCTGCGCGTCCAGCCGCATCATCGCGGCGAAGATCTGCGAATGGGAGGGACTGGCGAAGTCGTCGGCGTGCACGACCTCCGCCACGGGCGTGATGAGCCCGTTGTCCGCCAGCACGGCGCCGAGCACCGCGCGCTCCGCGGCGAGATCCTCGTGGACCCGCCGACCTTCCCTACCGTCCAGGACGTTCAACATGGCTGCTTGGAACCTCTACAGGCAGCGTCTGACACGTTCCAGCGAACGTCCAGTTTCCAGGCAACAACCCTGTAGCACCCGGGAGGTCGGGGTCGGATGCCGCGACCCGCCGTGGCCCACGGGGCCAGACCCCGGGTGAACCGCCGCCCGCGCGAGCGCTATTCGGCCGCGCCCCACTGCTGGAGGAAGGCCTCCCGATAGGTGCGACTCAGCACCACCGTGGAGCCGTCCTTCAGCACGAGGATGCCGTCGCCGTGCGTCCACGGCTCCAGGCGGGCCACGGCGTCCAGGTTCACCAGGTCGCCCCGGTGCACGCGCACGAAGCGGGTGGGGTCCAGGCGCTCCTCCAGGGCGCGCAGCGTCCGCCGCACGAGGTGCTGCCCCTGCTCCGTGTGGAGCCGCACGTACTTGTCCTCCGAGGACAGGCGCCACACGGTGTCCAGGCGCAGCGGGACCCAGCCTTCGCCCACCTTCACCACCAGCCGCTCCAGGGGACGCTCCGGCCGTGCCTGGGCCACCGTGGCCAGCAGGGCGTCCAGCGCGGCGGCGCCACGCGTCCCCGCGCCCAGCAGCGCATGCGCCCGGTCCAGGGCCTTGGTGAAGCGGCCGGCGTCATAGGGCTTGAGCAGGTAGTCCGCCGCGTGCGCTTCGAAGGCCTGGAGCGCGAAGCGCTCGTACGCGGTGGAGAAGATGACCAGGGGACAGGCCTCCGGGCCCAGGGTCTCCAGAACCTCGAAGCCGGTGAGGCCGGGCATCTGCACGTCGAGCACCACCAGGTCCGGCCGCAGCGCTTCGATGCGCGCGAGCGCCTCCTGCCCATCCGAGGCCTCGCCCACGCAGGTGAAGCGCGCGTCCTGTTCCAGCAGCCGCCGCGCCTTCGCCCGGGCAGGTGCCTCGTCGTCCACCACCAGCACGCGGAGCACCGTCATGGGGCCTTCCTCCAGGGCTGCCACACCGTCACCCGCGCGCCGCCCTCCGGCCCCGCGCCGCGCTCCAGCCGGCCCCCGCTCGCGTGCAGCAGCCTGAGCACGCGCTCCAACTGGGAGAGCCCCACGCTGGGGCCCGCCACGGGGGAGCGTGCCCCGAAGCCGCGCCCGGTGTCCTCCACCTCCAACGCCCAGCGGTCCGCTTCGCCGCGCGCGCGGATGCGCACCTCCAGCGGGCTGCGCTGGTCCTGGTTGTGCTTCACCGCGTTCTCCACCAGCGTTTGAAGCGCGAAGCACGGCACGCGCTGGGCCTCCAGCTCCGTGTCCACCTCCCAGCGCACCTCCAGCCGGTCGCCGAAGCGCGCTCGCAGCAGCGCGACGAAGCGCTCGGTGTGCCCCCGCTCCTCCGTCAGCGTCCAGGTGGGCTCGGTGCGCTCCAGGCTCGCCCGGAGGAGCTGCCCCAGGTCGCTCAGGAGCTGATCCGTGCGCGCCAGGTCCTCGTACATCACCGCCCCGATGGTGTGCAGCGCGTTGAAGAGGAAGTGCGGGTGCAACTGCCCGGTGAGCGACTGGAGCTGCGCGGCCCGCAGCTCGCCCTCCAGCTCCGCGGCGCGCAGGGCCCGGGCCTGCCGCTCCCGCCACGCATACAGGAGCGCGATGACCGCGCAGACCAGGCCATAGGTGATCAGGTCCTTCTGGGCCTCCATGGGGAGCGCGTAGACCGGCGGGCCCAGGTCGTAGTCGCCCAGCTCCAGGAGGGCGTAGACCGCGTGCCGCAGCCCCGCCATCCCCGCGATGTGCAGCGAGGAGAAGAGGGCGAAGGCCGCCGTGTGGATGCCCACGAACCGCGCCCAGCTCCCGCGCGGCGTGGGCGCGTTGAGCACCGCCGTCATCAGGATGGGGAGCAGCAGGCCCACCGTCACCGCGCTCGTCACCTCCCAGATGAACGCCTCCTCCCAGGGGCCGGGGCGCGGCCGCATGAGCTGGGTCAGCCGCACGGCGCTGCCCTGCCACACGCCCAGGGCCAGACAGAACACGAATACCCGCAGCGCCGTCCGCCACCGCAGCGCGGGCCAGCGCCACCGCCCGGACGGAGCTTCATCCCAAGCGCTCACCCCACGGCCTCCGGGGCCAGGACGGCCGGACGCGCGGCCCGGGCCTTCATTCCGAAGCAGGGCCGCAGCCACGACACGCGGGAGACGGTCTCGCACAACGCCAGGGTGAGGACGAACGACCCCGTGAGCACCGCGAGCAGCATCATCCAGGGACCCACGGGCAGCCGCAGGCAGGCGTAGCCCACGCAGACGATGACCGTCTGGTGGAGGATGTAGAACGGGTACGACAGCTCCTGCGCCCGGGGCAGCCACGCCGGGGATGCGCGCACGTGGTGCCGGGCGTAGGCCAGCGCCACCAGCAGGCCGCTCCAGAGCAGCAGGGTTCCCCCCAGGATCGCCGGCACCAGCGGCAGCACCGGCCACGGCCACACCAGCTCCACGACGAGCGCCGCCACCGCCAGGGCCAGCAGCCCGTGGCGCAGCTCCACCAGTCGGGCCCACACGCGAGGGCAGCGGCCCAGCAGGTGTCCGTCCAGGAACAGCAGGCCGTAGAGGAGGAAGGTGCGCGGATCATCCAGCAGCGCGTGCGTCTCCGGGAAGTCGCGCAGCAGCACCCGGGTGAGCGCCAGCGGCACGAAGAGCCAGAGCACGTTCCAGCCCCGCGACAGCCAGGCGTCCACCCATGCGAGGAACCGCTCCCCTCGCGCCGTGCGCAGCGCCGCGAAGAGGGGCAGGGCCATCAGGCAGTAGACGAACAGGTAGGCCACGAACCACAGGTGGTGCCAGCTGAGGCTGCCCGCGGGGTAGGGCACGAAGCCGAACACCGACGGGTAGAACTCCGCGTAGCTGCCCTGGAACTGCCCGCGAAACAGCCGCTCCACGTAGATCTGCGGCGGCACCACCACGAGCATGCCGAACACCAGCGGCCCCAACAGCCGCTTCGCCCGGTCCTTCGCGAAGGCCCCCAGCGTGCGGCGGCGCAGGGCGAGCGCCGTGCCCGCGCCGGAGATGACCATCAACAACGGCATGCGCACCAGGTGCAGCACCCCCATGACGGGCTCCAGGACCGGCAGCGCCTGGGGGCTCTTGATGTGCCAGTCCCAGGTGTTGAACATCATCCCGGTGTGGAACACATGCAGCACCACGATGGCCAGCACCCGGAGCCAGTCCAGGTCGGCGTGGTGCGCGTCAACGGGGCGGGTGGATGCTGTCATGCGAAGGGGCCTCCAGGGGGTTGGCTCCGGTGAAGTACGCATGCCCGGACCCATGATTCCACGCGGATGCCGTGGGGCGGACCGGCGACGGCGCCAGCCGGACTCGCGCGCGCGTCCGCGGGGAGGCCAGACGCGAAAAGGGCCGCCCGGTTGCCCGGACGGCCCTTCCCGTGAAGCGGAGCGCTTCAGGTGATGCGGTGGACTACTCGGCCACCACTTCGACCTTGATCTTCGCCGTCACCTCGCGGTGCAGGCGCAGCTCCACGTCGTAGCTGCCCAGCGACTTGATGGGGTCGGCCAGGTGCAGCTGGCGGCGATCCACCTGCTGGCCCTGGGCCGCGAGCGCCTCGGCGATGTCCAGCACCGTCACGGAGCCGAACAGCTTGTCCTGCTCGCCCACCTTGCGCTTGATGGTGACCTTGACGTTGCCCAGCTTCTTGGCCTGCTCGTCGGCGGCGCCCTTCAGCTTGGCGCTCCGAGCGGTCTGCACGGCCTTCTCGTGCTCCAGCTGGCGCAGGTTCTGCTCGCTGGCCAGAACCGCCTTCTTGCGCGGCAGAAGGAAGTTGCGGCCGAAGCCGTCCTTCACCGTGACGAGCTCGCCGGACTTGCCGAGGTTGTCGATGTCCTCACGCAGAATGACCTTCATGTTCAGTCTCCTGATGCGGACCCGGCGGCTAGCCGACCACCGCGTTGTAGGGGAGGAGCGCGATGCCACGGGCGCGCTTGATGGCGACCGCCACCTCACGCTGGTGCTTCGCGCAGTTGCCGGAGATGCGGCGGGGGATGATCTTGCCGCGCTCGGTGACGAAGTACTTCAGCGTCGCCTGGTCCTTGAAGTCCACCGACGCGTTCTTCTCCGCGCAGAAGCGGCAGACCTTCTTGCGGCCGAAGCCGCGGCCGCCGCGCTTGTCGTCGTCGCCGCCCATGCCACCGCGGTCGCCGCGATCACCACCGCGGTCGCGGTCGCCACCGCGATCACCACCCCGGTCGCCACCGCGCGAACCGCCGCCGTAGCCACCGCCACCACCGGGGCCGCGGGAGGCGCCCGTGCCCTGCTTGCTATCCATGCCGTTGCTCATGAACGTTCTCGTTTCCTGGAAGGTTGGGGGAAGATCCCGTCAGGAGGCTCACGCCTCCTCGGCGGACTCCTCTTCCGAGTCGCCACCGGCGAACTCGGGGGCCTCGGACCGGAAGCCACCCTCGCGCTCGGCGGGGGCGCCCGGACGGGTCTCCTCGACGTCGCCGGCCAGCTTGAGGTCCTCGAGCACCGGACGCGTCTCGGGGTCCACCTCGTCCGCCACCTTCACGGAGATGTAGCGGGTGACCTCGTCGAGGTTGCGCAGGTTGCGCTCGATCTCCGCCACCAGCTTGCCGTCACCCAGGAAGCTCGTGTGGACGTAGATGGCGCGCGGCTGCTTGGCCACGGGGAACAGCGTCTTCTTCTTCCCCCACACCGTGAAGCGGAGGACCTTGCCGCCCTCGCGCGAAACGATGCCGCGGACGCGCTCCTTCAGCTTGTCCACGTTGTCGTCGGTGAGGTCCGGCTTGACCAGGAAGATGGTCTCGTACTCACGAAGCCGCTTGGCGGCCTGCGTCTCTGCCATGTTTCTCTCCCCTTGGGGTCGAGTGCCCCCCGGACCATCCGGGGAGCGGGGAAACGGTTGAAAGCCCTCGAAGGCCATCACCGGGGACGGGGAATCTTCGCGCGCCCGTCACCACCGCGCCTTGGCCCGCGCCGAAGCGCGGGAAGCTTTGAAAGAACATCCCCCACACGGGACGGACGAGGGGGAAGGGGCTTCTAAGAGGACCCCCCTCGCAAAGTCAAGCGGAGCCAGGGGGGCGGCCGTCCGTCCGGTGGCTCCCGGAGGTCTCGGCGCCGCTCCGGGGCTTTCTCAGGCCCGGCGGTTGTGGCGGTTCATCGCCGTGGCCAGCCCGTCGCGCACCCAGCTCTCCGCCATGTCCGCCGCCCGGGCGATGAGCTCCTCCAACTGGCGGCGCTCGCCGTCGTCGAAGTTGGACAGCACGTAGCCCGCCACGCGCTCCTTGGCGTTGGGGCCCTCCGGCTTGCCAATGCCCACCCGCACGCGGATGAAGGCGTCCTCGCCCAGGCACGTCACCATGCTCTTGAGGCCGTTGTGCCCGCCCGCGCCGCCGCCCGCCTTGAGCTGCAGCCGCCCGAAGGGCAGGTCCAACTCGTCGTGGATGACGAGCACGTCCTGGACGGGGACCTTGTAGAAGCGCGCGGCCTCCGCGACGGAGCGGCCCGACAGGTTCATGTACGTCTGCGGCTCCACGAAGAGGATGCGCTCGCCGCCCAGCGTGCCCTGGCCCACCCGCGCCTGGAACTTGTCCTGGGTGAGCTCCGCGCGGGCGCGCGCGAGCAGCGCGTCCACCACCATGAACCCGATGTTGTGCCGGTGGCGCTCGTACTCGCGCCCGGGGTTGCCCAGCCCGCAGATGAGCTTCATGGAAGGCTCCGAGGAGGGGCCCTGGCTTCATGGCCCGGGCCCGGAAAAGACGGCGGGGCAGGCCCTGGAAGAGGCCCGCCCCGCGATGAGACAAGAAACGGCGGAAGAGGACTACTTCTTCGCCGGGGCCTTGGCCGCGGCCGCCGCGGGGGCCTTCGCGTCGCCCGCCTTCGCGTCGCCCGCCTTGGCCGCCGCAGGGGCCGCCGCGGCGGCAGCCGCCGGGGCCGCCTCCGCCGCTTCCGGCGCGGAGAGGACGGCGATGGTGTAGTTGACGTGCGTCTTCACCGACACGCCGTCGGGGAGCTTCACGTCGTTCACGTGGATGGCTTCCGCGATCTTCAGGTTGGTGACGTCCACTTCAATCTGGAGCGGGATGGCGCCGGGGAGCGCCCAGACCTCCAGGTTGCGGCGGATCTGCGTGAGCAGACCGCCGTCCGCCACGCCCGCGGCCTTGCCGGTGAGGACGACGGGCAGGTTCACCTTCACCTGGTCGTTGTCGCGCACGGCGATGAAGTCCGCGTGCAGGATGTCCCGGGTGAGCGGGTCCATCTGGTAGTCCTTCAGCAGGACCTGCTGATCATTGCCGGCCAGCTTCAGCTGGATGAGCGTGTTCAGCTTGTGCGGGGTGTTGATGGCCGTGCGGATGGCCTTCGGGTCCACGGAGATGTGCAGCGGCGCCTTCAGGTGCTTGCCGTAGACGACCGCGGGAACCTGACCCGAGGCGCGCAGGCGGCGGGCAACGCCCTTGCCGGAACCTTCACGCGCCTTGGCTTCGAGGGAGCTCTTGTCGGTGGCCATGGAGAATCTCTCTTTTCAGTGGGGACTGCGGTGTCACCGGCCCGTCGGGCATCCTCGGCATCCCACCCCCATGGTGGGCCCCGAAGACGATGCCCGGGCCTGCGAAGCCCGTGGAACCGGTGGAGGTGGCCGGACATGCCAGCCCCCGGGGTGTGCCGTCAAGCCGCCCGGCGAACGGGCGGCCCCGCCGCTAGACGAACAGCGAGCTCAGCGAGTCCGCGCGGTGGATGCGCGCGATGGCCTCGCCGAAGAGGGCGTCGGTCTGGAGGGCGCGGATCTTCGGGCAGGCCTTCGCGGCGGGCGCCAGCGGCACCGTGTCCGTGAAGACGACCTCCTCCAGCACGGAGTCGGTGATGCGCTGGATGGCCGGGCCGGACAGGATGGGGTGCACGGCGTAGGCGAGCACCCGGCGCGCGCCCTTGTCCTTCAGCGCGGCGGCCGCCTGGGCGAGCGTGCCCGCGGTGTCCACCATGTCGTCCACCAGGATGGCGTCCTTGCCCTTCACGTCGCCAATGAGGTTCATCACCTCCGACGCGTTGGGGCGCGGCCGGCGCTTGTCGATGATGGCCAGCCCCGTGTTCAGCCGCTTGGAGTAGGCGCGCGCGCGCTCCACGCCCCCCGCGTCCGGGCTCACGATGACGACGTCGTTGGGCTCCGGGAAGCGCTTGCGCATGTCCTCCAGGAACACCGGCGAACCGTAGAGGTGGTCCGAGGGCATGTTGAAGAAGCCCTGGATCTGCCCGGCGTGCATGTCCATGGACACCACCCGGTTGACCCCCGCGACCTCCAGCAGGTCCGCCACCAGCTTGGCGGTGATGGGCGTGCGGGCCGCCACCTTCCGGTCCTGCCGCGCGTACCCGTAGTACGGCATCACGGCGGTGATGGAGCCAGCGCTCGCCCGCTTGAGGGCGTCGCACATGATCAACAGCTCCATCAGGTGATGGTTCGTCGGAGGGCAGGTGGACTGGACGATGAACACGTCCTGTCCCCGTACGTTCTCGCCGATCTCGACGTGGATCTCCCCGTCGGAGAAGGAGTCCACCGTCGCCTTGCCCAACGGGCGCTGGAGGTACTCGCAGATGCGCTGCGCCAACGCCGGGTTGGAGTTCCCGGCGAACACCTTGAAGTCACGCGGCTGCTGCATGGGGGCGCTGACTAACCCGTGCGAGCCTCGAAGGGAAGATCGTTAGTCGAGTTCCGCTGCCACCGGGCCGAGCGTCCCGCTCTGCGCCTGGTGAAGGTGTTTCTCGTACTCAATGAGGATGACCCGCTCCATCTGGCTGCGGGTGTCCGCGTTCAGCGGATGGGCGATGTCCTTGTACGTCCCGTCCTTCCGCTTTTTCGCGGGCATCGCGATGAAAAGCCCGGTGGAGCCGTGGATCACCTTCAAGTCGCGCACGACGAAGCAGTGATCCAAGGTGATGGTGACGTACGCCTTGAGCTTATCCTCTTCGACCGGAAACACCCGGACGTCGGTGATGTTCATGGTCCCCCCCCGAACCTGGAAGGCCGGAGCTACGGGGAAGCCTGGGACAGACCGACGGTGAAAAGCAAGCACCCCCTACCTGATGCACCGGGTGACCGTTCACTGGCCACCCTGCCGCTATGCCCCGGAGGGCCAATGACTCACCAGGTGGGCAAGGAACGCCAGATGGTAGACGACGATGATGGCGTAGACGACGGCGCCCGCGCGGATGGCGAAGCGGCTGGCCTTGAGCCGGCGGTGCAGGCACAGCAGGCACAGCCCCGCGTTCACGATGAGCAGCTTGGAGAACATGAAGAGCAGCGGTGACTGCTCATACGCCACGCGCATCACCGGGTTGAGCTCCTCCGCCACCCCCAGCTGGAGGAAGAGCAGGGTGAAGAGCCCATCCATCAGGTTCAGCATCAGCAGCGCCACCGACGCTGGTGAGGTGTAGAAAGAAGCCCCCTGCGACCAAGTGCCTGCCTGAACCTCTTCCGCCGTCGCCGCCACGCCCGACCCCCTTGTTCCCGTCCGTGCTGCCCGGGGGAAGGGCTATACAAATCCCTTGCCAGCACTTCCGGGGTTGTCCGGGAGCAGCCGGGCAGGCGGGGGGGCCGGGGGGCTTGCCGGGCGGGAAACGAAATTGACGGGATGAAGGCCGTGGCCGAGATTGGCCCCGATTCCGCCCCTCCCCGACGAGCGTCCCTTGCATCAATTCCCCAAAGATATCGGGTGGATAGAGGTTATTTGCGGTTCGATGTTCTCCGGCAAGACGGAGGAGTTGATCCGCCGCGTCAAGCGCGCGCTGTACGGCCGGCAGAAGGTGCGGGTGTTCAAACCCCGCATCGACACCCGCTATGACGAAACGCAGGTGGTGAGCCACTCCCAGTTGAAATTGACGTCCCTGCCCATCGAGAGGGCTGAAGAAATTTTCCGACACCTGTCCCCCGACACGCAGGTGGTGGGCATTGACGAGGTGCAGTTCCTGGGCGGCGAGGTGGTGCAGGTGTGCGAGGCGCTCGCCCAGCGGGGCCTGCGCGTCATCTGCGCGGGACTGGACCAGGACTACCAGGGCCGCCCCTTCGAACCGATGCCGCAGCTGATGGCGGTGGCGGAGTACGTGACGAAGGAGCTGGCCATCTGCGCGGTCTGCGGCAATCCCGCCAACCGTTCACAGCGCATCATTGGAAGCGAGGAGCGGGTGGTGGTGGGCGCCTCGGGCGCCTACGAGCCGCGCTGCCGCAAGTGTCATGTGGCGGAACCCGCGGAGGCGAGCCCTCCCCAGACGCTGAAGCTGTTCGACTGAAAGCCCCCTTCCGCCAGACGCCGGAGCCTTCCGATGCGGGACACCCTGTACGCGAACGTACCCTTCAAGCTGAATGAGATGACCCACCACTATGGGCCGCACGTGCACCTGGTGGGGAACCCGTTCCTTCTCTCCCAGCTGGCCACGCTGTGCGCCAAGGGCACGCTCCAGCCGCAGATCAACCGGCTGGTGGAGCAGCTCTACGCGGACCTGGTGAAGACGGTCATCAACGCGGAGTTCCCGCGCAAGATGGTGACGATCCCCACGCGGATGATCGACTCCACGCCCCTGGGCATCTACCAGGGCGAGGTGGTGGATCCCCAGCTGCGCGTGGTGACGGTGAACATCGCGCGGGCGGGCACGCTGCCGTCGCAGGTGACGTACGACCTGCTCAACTTCACGGTGGACCCCTCCCTGGTGCGCCAGGACCACATCATCATGAGCCGGATGATCGACGCGGCCCAGTCCGTGGTGGGGTCGGAGATTGGGGGCGCGAAGATTGGCGGGGACGTGGATGACGCGTTCGTGCTCTTCCCGGACCCCATGGGCGCCACGGGTGGCAGCCTGTCCACGGCCATCCAGCTCTACAAGACGAAGGTGCCCGGGCGGGCCCGGCGCATCATCACGCTCCACCTCATCGTCACGCCGGAGTACCTGCGCCGGATGACGACGGAGCACCCGGACGTCATCATCTACGCGCTCCGGCTGGACCGCGGCCTGTCCCCTCCGGAGGTGTTCGGCACCGCGCCGGGCCTGCTCTGGGACAAGGAGCGGGGCCTGGATGACCGGCAGTACATCGTCCCCGGCGGCGGCGGCTTCGGGGAGATCATGAACAACGCCTACGTGTAGAGAGGGAGTTCCCGGTGACGTTCCACGAGAAGGATGTCGGTGTCCTGATTTCCGAGGAGGCCGTGCAAACGCGCGTGAAGGAGCTGGGCGCGCAGATCACCCGCGACTACCAGGGCAAGGAGCTGACGCTCATCTGCGTGCTCAAGGGCTCCGCGTTCTTCGCCATCGACCTGGCGCGCGCCATCGACCTGCCGCTCACGCTGGAGTTCCTGGGCGTGTCCAGCTACCACGGCGGCACGGAGACCACGGGCGAGGTGCGCATCACCACGGACGTGTCCAAGCCCATGGCGGGCAAGCACCTGCTCATCATCGAGGACATCATCGACACGGGGCTCACCATGAGCTTCCTCCTGGAGAACCTCCAGGCGCGCCACCCCGCGTCGCTCAAGCTGTGCTCGTTGCTGGAGAAGCCCTCGCGCGCCCGGACCCAGGTGCACATCGACTACAAGGGCTTCGTCATCGACGACCACTTCGTCGTCGGGTACGGCCTGGACTACGGCGAGAAGTACCGGAACCTGCCCTTCATCGGCATCTGGAAGAACCCCTGAGCCGCCCGGGCCCCTGAATGCGCCGTGTCCCGCCTTCGCGCGGGGCCAGCGCAAGGGGCCGTTGGCTGCCTGGGCGTCCCTCCCCGAGGGGTGGGGGCCTTGAGACTCCGAGGGCCTTGTCCACGCGCCGCAGTGCGGCCGTGTCGAAGGCCCATGCATGATTCACGACAGACGGGTGCGCAGCATCTCCTTCGGACATCCATGACGCCGAGGGACGGCTTGCGCCCGTCCGGGACGGTCCCGGAAGCGCACAGCCCCTGACTGCGTGAGGAGGCTGTGCATGCAAGAGGAGAAAGTGAGGGTCGCCCGGACGGCGCCCTCGAGTGGCGATGCGATGCAGAAGTACCTGGCGGAGCTGGTGGGTACCTTCGTGCTGGTGCTCGGCGGCGTCGGGGCGGCGGTGCTGGCGGGCGACCGCATCGGCTTCCTGGGCGTGTCCTTCGCCTTCGGCCTGTCGCTGCTGGCGATGGTCTACACCATTGGCCCCATCTCCGGCTGCCACGTGAACCCCGCGGTGACGGTGGGCCTGCTGATGGCGGGCAAGTTCGACCGGCGTCATGCCGCGGGCTACATCATCGCGCAGTGCGTGGGGGCCATCCTCGCGGCGGGCCTGGTGCTGCTCATCGCGAAGGGCGCGCCGGGGGGATACTCCGCGAGCGCGCAGGGGCTGGGCAGCAACGGCTATGGGGCGGCGTCGCCCGAGGGGTACGGCGGCGGCGCGGCCTTCCTGGCGGAGGTGGCGCTCACCTTCCTGCTGGTGCTGACGGTGCTGGGGGCCACGGATTCGCGCGCGCCCGTGGGCTTCGCGGGCCTGGCCATCGGTCTGGTGCTGACGCTCATCCACCTGGTGGGCATCCCCATCACCAACACCTCGGTGAACCCCGCCCGCAGCCTGGGCCCGGCCCTCTTCGCGGGAGGCGCCGCGTTGGGGCAGTTGTGGATGTTCATCATCGCGCCCCTCTTGGGCGCGGCCTTCGCGTCGGCGGTGTACCGCCTGGTGAACCGCCCGGCGGTGGAGATCACCACCACGCGCGCGGAGCAGGCGACCCTGGAGGAGCGCAGGGAGCGGCTGGGCCGGCGCGACGTCGAGCACCCCGTCTAGGGCGCATCGTGGAGCGCTGAAGCACGAAGGCCGTGCCTCGCGCTGTTCTCGCGGGGCACGGCCCTTGTCTTGTCGCGGGGGAGGGAGGCCTAGAAGGCGGCGTCGAAGACGACGTCGTTCGCGGCGCCCACGCCCACGGCCACCTGGTAGGAGGACACGCGGCGCTCGAAGAAGTTGGTGAGCTCCTGCACGTCCTGCAGGTCCATGAAGTGCAGCGGGTTCTTGGTGTGGAAGACGGGGCTCATGCCCAGCATCTGGAGGCGCTGGTCGGCCACGTACTCCAGGTAGCCGCGCATCTCCTGCACGGAGAGGCCGGCGACGCCGCCGCTCAGCAGGTCCTGGGCGAACTGCGTCTCGCACTCCACGGCCTCGCGCAGCATCTGCACCACGTCCTTCTCCAGGCCCGCGTCGAAGAGCTCCGGCTCCTCCTTGCGCGCGGTCTGGATGGCCTCGAAGGCGAAGGCCATGTGGGCGCTCTCGTCGCGGAACACCCAGTTGGTGCCCGCGGCCAGCCCGTTGAGCAGCCCCTTGCTGCGCAGGAAGTACACGTACGCGAAGGCCGCGAAGAAGAAGAGGCCTTCGATGCAGCCCGCGAAGCAGATGAGGTTCAGCAGGAACTGCTTGCGGTCCGAGCGCGAGCGCACCTGATCCAACGCCTGGATGCTGTCCATCCACTTCATGCAGAAGCGCGCCTTGCGCTGGATGGACGGGATGTTGTCCACCGCGGCGAAGGCCTTGGCGCGCTCGGCCGGGTCCGGCACGTAGCTGTCCAGCAGCGTCAGGTAGAACTGGACGTGCAGGGCCTCCTCGTAGAGCTGGCGCGACAGGTACATGCGCGCTTCGGGCGCGTTCAGGTGCTTGTAGAGGTTGAGCACCAGGTTGTTGCCGACGATGGAGTCGCCCGTGGCGAAGAAGGCCACCAGCCGGTGGATGAGGTGACGCTCCGCGTCCGTCATCTTCGAGCGCAGGTCCACCAGGTCCGTGGAGAAGTCGATCTCCTCCACGGTCCAGGTGTTCTTGATGGCGTTGCGGTACATCTCGAAGAAGACGGGATACGCCATGGGGCGCAGCGTCAGGTTCATTCCCGGGTCGAGCAGCATGGCTTCGGCGACTCCCTTACGAAGGACGGATGGGGCGGAAGGAGGGCGGGGCGCGCGGCTACTGGCACGCCTCGCACGCCTCGGGGTTCTCCAGCGAGCACGCCACGGCCTCGGCCTCCGCGGTGACGACCTGCGACACCACCGGCGCGGGCGCGGCGGCAATCGTCGGGCCGCCCTGTCCCACGGTGGCCTTGGCGATGCGGGTCGCCGGGCGCGAGCGCAGGTAGTACGTCGTCTTCAGCCCCTTCTGCCACGCGTAGAAGTACATCGAGGACAGCTTCCCGATGTTCGGCGTCTCCACGAACAGGTTGAGCGACTGGCTCTGGTCGATGAAGGCGCCCCGGTCCGCGCCCATGTCCAGCAGCGAGCGCATGGGGACCTCCCACGCGGTGCGGTAGATGGCGCGCAGCTCCTCCGGCAGCTCCGTCAGGTCCTGCACGCTGCCTTCGGCCATCTTGATGCGGTTGCGCGTGCTCTCGTTCCAGAGGCCCAGCTGCTGGAGGTCGCGCACCAGGTAGCGGTTCACCTGGAGGAAGTCGCCGGACAGCGTCTCGCGCTTGAAGAGGTTGGACACCTGCGGCTCGATGCACTCGTAGCAGCCGGCGATGGACGCGATGGTGGCCGTGGGCGCGATGGCGATCATCAGCGAGTTGCGCAGGCCCACCTTCATGATGCGCGAGCGCAGGGCGTCCCAGCGCAGGGTGTCCTCCGGCACGATGCCCCAGCTGTCGAACTGGAGCTCGCCCTTGGCCGCGCGCGTCTCCGGGAAGGCCGGGTGCGCGCCGAACTGCTCCGCCAGGTCGGAGGAGGTGACGAGCGCCGCGTAGTAGATCTCCTCGGAGATCTTCTTGGACAGGTTGCGCGCCTCCACGGAGTCGAAGGGCAGGCGCAGCTGGAAGAAGACGTCCTGGAGGCCCATCAGGCCCAGGCCCACCGGGCGCCAGCGGCGGTTGGAGTCCGCGGCGGTGGGGATGGGGTAGTAGTTGAGGTCGATGACGCGGTCCAACTGCTTGAGCGCGAGCATCGCGTTGGAGCGCAGCAGGTCGAAGTCGAACTTCCCGTCCTTCACCATGCGGCCCAGGTTGAGCGACCCCAGGTTGCACACCGCCGTCTCACCCTGGCTCGTGACCTCCAGGATTTCGGTGCAGAGGTTGGACAGGTGGATGACGTTGCCCGGCTGGCCCGTCTGGTTGCACTTGCGGTTGGAGATGTCCTTGAAGGTCATCCAGCCGTTGCCCGTCTGGGCCAGCACCTTCATCATCCGCGCGTACAGGTCGCGCGCCTTCACCTTGCGCACGGCCTGACCCTGCGCCTCGGCCTCCGCGTAGGCCTTCTCGAAGGCGTCGCCGAAGAGGTCGGTGAGGTGGGGCACGCCCTTCGGGTCGAAGAGGCTCCACTCCTGGTCGGCCTCCACGCGGCGCATGAACAGGTCCGGCACCCAGTTGGCCAGGTTCAGGTTGTGCGCGCGGCGGGCCTCGTCACCGGTGTTGTCGCGCAGCTCGAGGAAGTCCTCGATGTCCGCGTGCCACGTCTCCAGGTACACGCAGCACGCGCCCTTGCGCTTGCCGCCCTGGTTCACCGCCGCCACGGACGCGTCCAGCGTCTTGAGCCACGGGACGATGCCGTTGGAGTGGCCGTTGGTGGACTTGATCAGCGAGCCGCGCGCGCGCACGCGGTGGTACGCCACGCCGATGCCGCCGGAGAACTTCGACAGCATCGCGATGTCCGAATACTTCTTGTAGATGGCGTCCAGCTCATCCGCCGGCGAGTCCAGCAGGAAGCAGCTGGAGAGCTGCTCGTGGCGCGTGCCGGAGTTGAACAGGGTGGGGGAGCTGGGCAGGTACTCCAGCGAGCTGAACAGGCGGTAGAGCTCGATGGCCTCGCGCGCGTTGTCGCCGGAGAGCGCGCACGCCACGCGGAGGAAGAAGTCCTGCGGCGTCTCGATGACCTCGCGGGTCTGCGGGTTCTTGAGCAGGTAGCGGTCGTAGACGGTGCGCAGGCCGAAGTACTCGAAGAGGTCGTTGCGGACCGGATCGATGGCGGCGTTGAGCTTGCGCGCGTTGGCCTGGACGAAGGTGAGCAGGCGGTCCGCGATGAGGCCGTGCTTGTGGCCCGCGGCGACGGACTGGCTGAAGGACTGGATGTCCTGGTTGCTGACCTCCTTCTGGATGAAGGTGGAGAGCAGGCGCGCGGAGAGCCGGGCGTACTCGGGCTCCTCCACGATGAGGGCCGCCGCGGTCTGGATGGACAGGCTGTCCAGCTCGCGCGTGGTGGCGCCGTCATACAGGCCGCTGATGGTCTTCGTGGCCACGCGCATCACGTCCACGCGCGACAGGCCCACGCAGGACTTGCCCACCGCGCGGACGATCTTGTTCAGGTCCACCGACTCCGCCGTGCCGTTGCGCTTCTTCACCCGCATCGTGGTGGCGAAGTCGCTCACGGCCGCCGCGGCCTGCGTGGCGGGCGCCACGGTGACGGAGTCGGGGGGCGGCGAGGCAACGGCGGTCGGCTTCAAGGGCGTCTGGACGGTCACGGGCGTCTCACTTCCAAAGCAAGGCAATGGCGTAGCCATCAGGACGAATCAGACCGTCCTGGTCGGGGCGGACAGCCCCCGTTGGCATGACTTGGCGGTGTGGGGATGGGGACTGACGGGCGATCAGGGCCCGAGGGCTTGGCGACAACAGTCCGACATGTAGTGATTTGTGAGGCAAAAGTGTGTGTCGCGCAAGAAAACCACACTGCCTCCAGGTCTTGGGTGCGGCCCCCCGGAACCCCGGGTGACCGCTCGGCGGCCCACAAGCTATGGGGGGGCATCCAGTGTGTCAACGCTAGATCCTGTGGGCGGCTGCCTGAACCGTCGGATCGATGCTTGCAATCTATGATCACGTACGGGGACGGTTTTCGACGTTTGGCGGCGGACATTTCCGTGTCACGAAAGGGGGGTCCAGCCGCGTGTTTTTCATGGGGTCATCCAACCCCTCAAGATCAGGGCAGGGGCCCCGCATCGGGGGTTGGGCCGGCCGCCGGGGGCTGCGCCGCGGTGTCACCGGAGGGTGACGAGGGGCGCTGCGGGGGGGCGGGTGCTACAGGGCTGTTGTCCGGGGCGCTGTCGGTATGGACGGCGCGGCGCAGGGCCTCTTCCAGGTCGCGGGCGGAGGGGCCCACGGTGGTGAGCATCTGGTTGGCGGCGCGCGCGTGGCGGTTCTCGGTCTCCGAGGCGAGCTTGAGCTGGGCGAGCCCCTCGGACACGAGGCGGCGGGCGTCCTCCAGCTTCTGGCGGGCCTGGTAGAAGGCGACGTCGGTGAGCATGGACTGGAGGCTGCGGCGCTGCTCTTCGGTGATGCCGGAGAGCTTCTCCGCGCGGCGCAGGTAATAGAGGCCGCGCTCCACCTTTGCGGGCTCGCCGGAGGCGATGCGCGGGCGGGCCAGGGTCTCCAGGAGGGGGAAGAGGGCGCGGTCCAGGTCGTCGCGGTCGGTGAACTTCTGCTGCGTCAGCAGGGTGACGTCCTGGCCTTCCAGGGGAATGGGGGCATAGGCGTCCGCGAGGCGCGGGTCGCCGGGGCGGTAGGCGGCGGCCCCGGTGGGCAGGGCGCGGCCCTTCATCACCGCGAGCTCGCCGTTCTCCTGCACGACGGTGAACGTGCGCGCGTTGAGCTGGCCCAGGAGGAAGACGACGCCGCCGCCCAGGCCGAGGATGACGAGGAAGACGAGCAGGCGGGTGAAGGTGCGGCGGGCCCGGTAGCCGAATCCCTGCGGTGAATGGGTGGTCATGTCGCCTGCCCTCCGGTCGGACGGGCGGTGCGCCTGTCCTGGTTGCTGGCCCTTAACTTGGGGCCTCCTGGGGCGACGGTATACTCCCGTGCCCGGAACAGACTCTTGCAATCCACATTTCGTCGCATGGGGCCCAGCGAACTGCTGCCCCGCTACATCTTCGCGGAGAGCCTGTTCGCGCGACGTCGCGTGCTCGAGGTCGATGCCGTGGCGTCCACGGGGGGCGAGAGCGCCCGCTTCCTGGTGGAGCGTGGCGCGCGCACCGTGGTGGCGTGCGACGCGGACGTGGAGGCGGTGGAGGCGGCGCAGAAGGCCCACGCGCACCCGCAGCTGCGCTTCCGCGCCAACGTCTACGACGACCTGGAGCCGGCGAGCTTCGACCTGGTGCTGGTGACGGACCTGGCGCCCTACGTGCGCGCGCCGGAGCTCCTGGCGGAGCTGGCGCGGCTGGTGGCGCGGCAGGGCTTCCTGGTGGGCGGCCTGCGCAACATCGCGGGGCTGGCGCTGCCGCAGTTGGTGGATCCCGATGAGCCGGTGCCGCCCACGTACGGGCAGCTCCTGGACGCGCTGTCGGCGCACTTCCCTCATGTGGAGGTGGCCACGCAGTCGCCGGTGCTGGGCTACCAGCTGGCGTTCGAGCGCGGGGAGGGGCTGCAGGTGGATGGCTCGCTGGTGCGGCACAGCGAGGCGGCGTACTTCGTGGTGATGGCGGGCCTGGAGCCGGCGCGGGTGGTGGACCCCACGTGGGTGCAGCTGCCGCCGGAGCCGCTGGCCTACACCCGCGGCAAGCTGGACGCGGTCGCTGCTCGGGCGAAGGCGTGGGAGGAGCGGACGGAGCGGCTGAAGGAGGTCGTCTCCCGGCTGCGCGCGGAGGTGGGCGACCGCGAGGCGGAGGTGGTGGCGCTCAAGCCAGCGCTGGAGGGCGCGCGGCAGGACATGGCGCGGCTGACCGCGCAGCTGGAGCACGCCCGGGGCACGGTGGAGTCCGCGCGCGAGCGGGATGACCTGAGCAGCCGCCTGCGGCGCCGTGAGCTGGAGTTGCAGGTCGCGACCGAGCGGATCGCGGACGCGGACCGGAGGCTGACGGCGCAGCGGCTGGAGGTGGAGGCGTCGCAGCGCGCGCAGGCGGACGCGGGCGTGCAGGTGCTGGCGGCCCAGGAGTCGCTGCGGCTGGAGCGGGCGCGGCGCGAGGAGACGGCGGCGTCGCTGGACGAGTCCCGCGAGCGGCTGACGCAGGCGTACACGGAGCTGCGCACGCTCCAGGACGAGCTGGGGGCGCTGCGCATCGACCGCGAGCGGGACCGGCTGGCGGCGGAGCGCGCCCAGGACGGAGCCGAGGACCGGCGCCGGCAGGCGGAGGCGGCCCGCGAGCGGGAGCTGCGCATCGCGGAGCAGTATTCGACGGCGCTCGCGGCGGTGGAGCACCTGAAGGCGGAGCTGGCGCGCGCGCAGGACTCCGCGCGGACGGCGGGCGACGCGGTGCCGGTGAAGGAGGCGGAGCTGGCGCGCGCTCGCCGGGAGCTCGCCGAGGCGCAGCAGCGGATGCACTCCGCCGAAGGGGCGCGAAAGGACGCGGAAGGGCGGCTCTCGGAGCGCGAGGCGGCGCTTCGCGGGTTGGAGACGGAGCTGGCCGCGGCCCGGGAGGCCGAAGCGCGGCTGCGGCGGGAGCTGGACGGGCGCGCGCAGGGAGAGTCCGCGGCGCGGGCGCTGGCGGCGCGGCTGGAGGAGGAGCTCCATGCGGCCGGGCTTCGCGTGGAGGCGCTGGAGGCGGAGCAGCAGCGGGTGGAGTCCGCGCAGCACGTCGCGGGACAGCGGCTGGTGGCGGCGGAGACGGAGCGCGTCCGGGTGGAGGCCGCGCTCGTCCAGGCCATCGACGCGGAGCGCGCCCAGGCCCAGGCGCGGTTGGAGGAGGCGCTGGCGCAGGCTCGCGCCGAGGCCGACGAGCGGGTGACGAACGCGCTGGCTGTCGCGCACTCCGACGCGGATTCGCGGCAGGAGCGCGCGCTGGAGGAGGCTCGCGAGCAGGAGGCGTCGCGGCTCGCTCGCGCGTTGGGGGAAGCCCGCGCGGAGGAGGAGGCGCGACTCGAGCGGGCCCTGGCGGACGCGCGTGAAGCCGTGGAGGCGGAGCGCGACGCGGCGCTGGTGGAGGCTCAGGCGAGCGCGGAGGCGGAGCTCGCGAAGGCGCTGGCGGAGGCTTCGGCCGCGCGCGACGCGGCGCTGGCGGAGGCTCAGGCGAGCGCGGAGGCGGAGCTCGCGAAGGCGCTGGCGGAGGCTTCGGCCGCGCGCGACGCGGCGCTGGCGGAGGCTCAGGCGAGCGCGGAGGCGGAGCTCGCGAAGGCGCTGGCGGAGGCTTCGGCCGCGCGCGACGCGGCGCTGGCGGAGGCTCAGGCGAGCGCGGAGGCGGGACTCGCCAAGGCGCTGGCGGATGCCGCTGCGGATCAGGAGCGGGCGCTGGCGGAAGCGGAGCTTCGTCGGGAGCAGGCGCTCGCCGAGGTCCGGGCCAGTGCGGCGGCCCAGCGGGCCCGTCAGCTCGCGGAGTTCGAGGCCCGCTCGGCGCAGGCACTCTCCGACGCGCGTGCGGACACGGAGTCCTTGCGCGCACGGGAGCTGGCGGAAGCCCGCGCCGAGGCGGAGTCGGAGCGGGTCCGGCAGTTGGAGGAGGCAGAGGTCCGGTCCGCTCGGATGCTCGCGCAGGTGCGTGCCGAGGCGGAAGCGGAGCTGGCTCGTCAGCTGGAAGCGGCGGAGGCTCGCGCGGCCAGCGCCGTCGCGGCCCTGGAAGCCCAGCATGCCCTCGCGCTCACCGAGGCTCGCGCCGACGCGGAGGCGCGGGAGGCTCGCGCCCTGGCCGAGTCGAGCGGTCAGACGGAGCAGGTGCTCACGGACGTGCGCGCCGAGGCGGCTCGGGGCCTCCAGCAAGCACGTGACGAAGCGGATGAACGGCTCGAGCAGGTCCGCTCCGAGGCCCGCGACGCCCTGGCCCGCGAGGTGTGGGAGCACGGGGCGCGGCTCGCGGAGGCGAACCAGGCGCGCGAGGCCGCCGAGGCTCGTGGCGTGGAACTGGAAGCCACGCTCCGTTCACTGCGGCAGGAGCTGACCGACGCGGAAGCCCTGGCGACGCTCATCCAGGACGACCTCACGCGGGAGCAGCAGTCCGGACGCACGACCCAGGAGAAGCTGGACGCGGCCGAGCAGGTCCTCGCGACCGAGCGCACCCAACGGCGGCAAGTGGACGCGGCGCTGGCCTCCGCGGAGGAAGACCTGCGTGCGGTGCGTGAGTCCCTGCTCACCGAACAGGAGCGGGGGGCTCGCTGGGAGGCGCTGCTTGCCGACACCCAGGCTCAGTTGCTGTCGGAGCGCGAACAGCAGGCCCGCGCGCAGGTGGCGCTCGCGAACCTCCAGGAGTCCCTTGACGCTGAGCGGGCCCTGCGCACCCGGCTGGAGGGTTCCGAGTCCTCGTGGAACGAGGCCCAGGGCGCGCTGGAGGCGGATCGGCTCCGGTTGGATGCCGCGCTGGGCGTCGCGCGAACGGTCCTGGAAGAGGAGCGCGCGCAACGCGTCAGGCTGGAGGCGTCATTCGCCCAGCTCCGAGTGGACTCCGCCTCGGAGCTTGAGCAAGAGCGTGCGCGGGCCGAAGCCACGTTGGGCACGATGCGTGACGCCCGCGCCGAACTCGAAGCGGACCTGACGGCGACGCGTGCGGCGCGGCTGTCCACCGAGGTCGCGCTCGAACAGACGCGGCAGACCCTTTCAGAGGTCCAGGCCGCCTTCGCGGAAGCGCAGCGTGGGCATGAAGCCGCGTTGCTGGAGCTGCGGCAGTCGAACGCGGCCGTGTCGGACGTGGCTCAAGGACACGCCCGGGAGCTGGAAGAGGCCCGTATCGCGCTGTCGGATGCGAAGCAGGCGCAGGCCGCCCAGGATGCGGCGGTGCGCGAGCTGCGCGCGGAGCTCACCGAGGCCCAGCGGTCCGAGGTCGAGGCCCTTGCGTCGCTGGATGAAGCCCGAACGCAGGCGTCGCTCGAGCGCGAGTCGCGCGCGAAGGACGAGGCGGCGCTCGCGGAGGCCCGCGAGGCCCTGGCCGCGCTCCGCTCGGAGTGGGACGCGCTGCGTGGGGAGTCCACGGCCCAGGGTGCGCGTCTGGCCGAGGCTGAGCAGGAGTCCCGAGCCCGTGAGGAGGCCCTTCGCGCGAGCCTGGAGTCCGAGCGGCTCACCCTTCGTCATCAGGAGTCCCGGCTCGCGGAGCTGGAAGCGGAGCTCGCGGACAGCCAGACCCGGTTCACCGAGGAGGCCGCGCGCCTCCCCGCGATGCAGCAGGCGCTCGCGGACTCCGAAGCCCGACTCACCTCCGAAACCGCTCGACGGATCTCGCTGGAAGAGACGCTCGCGGCGGCGGAGTCTCAGCGGGCCGAGGAGTCCACTCGCTTCGCCGCGCTGGAGACGGCGCTGTCGGAGGCGGAAGCCCGGCATGCCGCCGCGGCCTCGCGACTGGCTTCGGTGGAACAGTCGCTCGCGGAGGCCGAATCGCGGTGGACCTCCGAGTCCACGCGCCGTGCCGAGCTGGAAGCATCCTTCAAGGAGTCGGAGTCCCGGCTCGCGACCTTCGAACAGTCGCTGGCGGACGCGGAGAAGCGCTCTGCTTCCGAGACTTCCCGCCGCGCCCAGTTGGAAGCCTCGTTGACGGAGGTGGAGTTCCGGCTCGCCGCGGAGACGGCGAACCTGAGCGCGCTCGAGGATTCGCTCGCGCAGGCCGAGGCCGCGCGAAAGAGCGCCGAAGCCCGCCTCGAAGCGGGCTCCCAATCGCAAGACGCGGCCCGTGAGGCCGAAGCCCGGGCGACGCGCCTCACGGAGACCCTGACCGCGCGCGAGCAGGAGCTGCGTGAAGCCAGTGCCCTGCGTGTGTCCATGGAGGCGCAGCTGGAAGGCGCCCACTCTCGAAGCGAGCGTCAGCAGCAGGACCTGGACGAACTGCGCGAGCATCTGGAGCTGAAGGCGCAGGAGTTGACGGCCCTGCGCGCGGAGTCGGCTCAGCTCGCCGCCGCGCACCAGGAGCTGCTGCGGCTGGGGTCCGAACTGCAACGCGCGCACGGCGCGCTGCATGAGCGGAGCCAGCAGGTCGGCCGGTTGGAAGCGGAGCTGGTCGACGCCAGCGACCGGCTCGCCGCCACGCGGGAGCACGCCGAAGTGCTCGTGGTGCAGCTCGAGACCGCGCGTCGCTTCGCGGGCAAGGCCACGAACCTGGAGTCCTCGCTCGAAGGACTGCGCTCCGAGCTGGAGACGGCTCGCGCGGAGACGGCCCGCCTCACGGACGCCGTTCGGACCGGGAGCGAACAGGCCTCCTCGCTCGAGGAACAGCTCTCCCGACGCGACGCCCGGCTCTCCGAGGCTGAGGCCCGGTTCGCCGCGGAGAAGGCGGAGCTGGAGGTTCGCCTCGCGGAGATGACGGCCCAGGCCGGCACCGAGCAGGCGGAGCTGGAGCTGCGCCTCACGGAGGCGCTGAGCAGCGCTGGCACCGACAAGGCCTCGCTGGAGCTGCGCCTCAACGAAGCCCTCGCGCGGGCCGGCCTGGAGAAGGCCGAGATCGAAGCGCGCCTCAACGAAGCCCTCGCGCGGGCCGGCCTGGAGAAGGCTGAGATCGAAGCGCGCCTCAACGAGGCCCTGGCGCGGTCGGGGACGGAGAAGGCCGAACTCGAAGCGCGCCTCAACGAGGCCCTGGCGCGGTCGGGGACGGAGAAGGCCGAACTCGAAGTCCGTCTCTCGGAGGTCACCGCGCAGGCCGGCACGGACCGGGCGGAGCTCGAAGCGCGCCTCGCCGAACTCACCGAACAGGCTGGCTCGGAGCGGACCGCCATCGAAGCGCGTCTCGCGGACGTCACCGCTCGGGCATCGGAGGAGAAGGCCACACTCGAAGCCCGGATCCTGGACCTGTCCGCCCAGGCGCAGGCCGTGCTGGCAGAGCACGACGCCCGGCTCGCGGAGGCCCAGGCTCGCGCCGCGGCCGAACAGGCCGAACTGGAAACCCGCCTCACCCAGTCCGCCGGTCAGACGCGCGACGCGCTCTCCGCGCTGGAGGGCCGCCTCGCCACCGCGCTCGAGGACGCTCGGGCCGGACAGGCCGCGCTGGAGGCCCGTGTGGCCGCCCTGTCCCAGTCCGTGGCTGACGCCGAAGCCCAGGCCCGCCGCGCCGACGCCGAGCGCACCGCGATGGCCTCCGAACGCGAGCGTCTCCAGTCGGACCTGACGGTCGCCCGCGCCGCCCGCGTCCGGCTGGAGGGCCGCACCAACTCGCTGGAGACCGCCGCCACGGACGCCGCGCGCCTGCTGGACGCCGAGCGCGCCGAACGCGACGGGCTCACCACCCGGATCCGCGAACAGCAGGCTCGGCTGGAGGCCCTGGAGACGGAGCGCGAGGCGCTGGTCCAGGCCCTCGAGGAGGCGAAGGCCTCCGCCGCCCAGCCCCCGGAGGCCGTGCTGGAGATGGCCGCGGAGATGGAGGTCCTCCAGGCCCACGTCGAGACCATGCAGGACCAGATCGCCGCCCGAGAGGCCGAGCTGGCCGAGCTGCGCCGCGGCAGTGCACCCGCCGCCCCCGGGGCTTCACGCCGGGCCATGCCCGCCCTGGACGTTCCGTCCGCTCCCAAGAAGGTCGGCGAGCGCGAATAGCGGGCGCCGTCTACACTTGCCCCCGTGGACGCAAGCGAACGCATCTTCAAGTACCACGGCCTGGGCAATGACTTCGTCGTCCTGGACCGCCGTGGCACGGGCCTGGACATCGACGCGGTGCAGTCACGCTGGCTGTGCGACCGCCGCCGTGGCATTGGCGCGGACGGGGTGCTCGCCATCCTCCCGTCGTCTCGCGGCCTCGCCCGCATGGTCGTCCACAACGCCGACGGCAGCATCGCGGAGATGTGCGGCAACGGCCTGCGCTGTGCGGTGAAGTATCTGGTGGATCAGGCCCCGCGGCGCCCCGCGCTCATCGACGTGGAGACCGGGGCGGGCGTCCTCACCTGCGAACCCGGCTACGGCGACGGCGGCGTGGTGCGCGTGGACATCTCCATGGGGCCGGCGCGGCTGGTGGCCGCGAACCTGCCGTCGGGGGCGACGGGCCAGCCCTTCGTGAATGCCCCCGTGCCCGGCCATGCGGACCTGCGCGGCACGGCCGTGAACATGGGCAACCCGCACCTGGTCCTCCTGGATCAACCCCTGGAAGCCGCCGAGCGCCTGGGCCCCGGCCTGGAGCGGCACCCGGCCTTCCCGGACCGCACCAACGTGGAGTTCGTCCGCGTGGACGAGGACGGCCTCACCGTCGTCGTCTGGGAGCGGGGCTGCGGCCTCACCCAGGCCTGTGGCACGGGGGCATGCGCCTCGGCCGTGGCGGCGGTCTTGGCGAAGCGCCTGCCCTCGGATGCCTGGCTCCGCGTCACCCTGCCGGGCGGCGACCTGCGCATCCGCGTTCCGGAGGATCTGTCCGACATCCGACTCCGGGGGCCCGTGTCCTTCGTCTTCGAAGGCGTTGTCGCGCTTCCAAGGGCCCGATAGCCTTCGCCTTTCCTCCCTCCTTCCCCCGAGCGCCGTGGCCGGTCCCATCCTCGTCGTCGACGACGACCTGTTCTTCCGACAACTCGCCACGGACCTGCTGTCGCGCCGCGGGCACCGCGTGGTGGCGGTGGAGAACGCCACCCTCGCCCTGGAAGAGGTGGCGCGGGCGACGTTCGACGTGGTCCTCACCGACGTGGTGATGCCCGGCGTGGACGGCTTCGCGCTCACCTCGCGCCTGCGCGAGCGGGACCCGGAGCAGGAGGTCATCCTCGTCAGCCACCGCGACGACGTGCAGGGGTCGGAGGTCGCGCTGCGGCTGGGCGTGGCGGACTGCCTCACCAAGCCCATCGAAGAGGCGGACCTGCAGCTCGCGGTGGACCGCGCCATGGAGCGCGCGCAGCTGCGCCACGAGCGCGCGCGGCTCCAGGACGAGAACCTGGAGTTCGCCCGCTTCCACAACCTCCAGCAGCGCTGCCTGGAGCTGCTCTCCCATCCGGACCTGGAGTGGCTCCAGGAGCGCGTCATCGCGGACCTGGGCGCGGTGTGCGACGCGCAGAGCGCCGCGCTGTGGGTGGTGGACGACCGGGGAGACCTGGCGCTGCGCGCGTACCGGGGCCTGCTCGACAAGCAGTTCCTGCCGGAGAAGATGAGCCCGGAGGGCCCGCTGTCGCTGCGCCTGCGGGAAGCGGCGCCGTGGCTCGCGCGCGATGAGCGCTCGCCGGTGCTGTACGTCCCGCTGGTGGCCGCGGGCGAGGTGATGGGGCTCGCGCAGCTGTCCGACCCGCTCACGGGCGACTTCCGTTCGGAGCACACGCGCGACGCGAAGGTGCTGGCGGACTTCGCCGCGGTGGGCGTGAAGAACGGCCGCAAGCTGATGGCGCTCCAGCGCCTGGGCCTGCGCGACCGCGACACCGCCGCGTACAACCTCAGCTACTTCACCGACTACGCCTCCAAGGAGATCTACAAGGCGCGGCGGTACGGGCGCACGTTCTCGCTGCTCACCTTCAGCATCGACAACCTGCCGCTGGTGCGCGTGCGGCTGGGCGCGCAGGACGCGAAGAAGGCCGTGCGCGGCATCATCAAGGCGCTCAGCAAGATCATCCGCGACTCGGACGTCATCGCGAAGGCGAGCGACCAGGAGTTCTACCTCCTCCTGCCGGAGACGGACTTCTTCGGCGCGATGATGTTCGTGCGCCGCGCGGTGGCCGCGGTGCGCGACGAGCCGGAGGTCCAGGACGTGGAGCAGCGCCTGCCCCTGGCGCTGGTGGGCGGGGCCAGCACCTTCCCCAAGGACGGCGAGGACTTCGACGAGCTGGTGCACCGCTGCCGCCGCCGCATGGACGAGCGCCGCGCGTCGCTCCAGCGCCGGCTGATGTTGGACGGGCTGCCGTTCTGGGACGAGGTGGACCTGCTGCTGGGCACGCCCAACAGCCCGCGCCTGCCCACGGACGACCGCGCCGAGCCCAGCCGCCGGGGCAAGGTGGCGGACGTGCTCTTCGACGAGCTCCAGGTGGAGATCGCGCGCGAGCTGGTGCGCGACCCCGGCTCGCGCGGGCTGCTGTACGTGGGCGGCCCGGAGATCCGCGCGGACCTCCCGCTGGCGGTGGGCCTGGAGCAGGCGCCTCCGGACCTGTCGTCGCGCATCTACCTGCTGGGCCGGCGCGTGGACCTGGAGTCGCACGCGGCGCTCACGCCGGTGTTCCTGGAAGGGGATGACCGCGTGGCGCGCCATGAGTTCATCCTCTGGCTGTCGGAGAGCGCCTCGTACGCGCTCATCCAGCGGCGCGGCCGGGGCGCGACGTGGGGGTTCCACACCTCGGACACCGCGGTGGTGGACGGGCTCATCTCCAAGCTGCAGGCCGAATACGACCTGCAGCCCTACTGACCTCACGAAGCGGAGCAAGCGACCTTGGCCCAGGTGCGGAAGATCCTCATCGCCGACCCCGACCTCGACTCGGTGCGCGCCCTGTCGAGGGCGCTGCGCACCAAGGGCTATCAGGTGCACTACGCGCCGGATGGCTCGCGGGCGCTGGAGGTCGCGGTGCTGCGGCACCCGGACCTGACGCTCTTCGACGAGGCGTGCCGGCTGCTGGACGCGCGCACGTTCGTTCAAATCCTGCGCACCAACCCGCGCACCGAGGACATCCCGGTGGTCCTCACCACGTCCAGCCTGGACACGGACCGGGCGCGGGGCATGCGGGACGGCACGCTGCGCAAGCCGTTCAACCTGGACGAGGTGCTCAGCCGCATCGAGCACATCTTCCGGCGCAATGAAGCGGCCAAGGACCTCAAGAGCGAGCAGCAGGAGATCGAAGGGTCGCTCAGCCAGCTCAGCATCCCGGACCTGATGCAGATCCTGGGCATGAACAAGCGCAACGGCCGGCTGGCGCTGGAGCGCGGCTCGGAGCGCGGGGAGATCACCGTCTCCGATGGGCGCACGGTGAACGCGCGGCTCGGGAGGGTGGAGGGGGAGAAGGCGCTGTTCCGGCTCCTGTCGTGGACCGAAGGCAACTTCACCTTCACGCCGGGCACCAGCGCCGCGCGCCCGCGCATCAACCGCGCGATGGACGACGCGCTCCTGGAGGGCATGCGTCAGTCGGACGAGGTGAACCGCCTGCTGCCGGGCCTGCCGCCGCGCCACACGCGGCTGATGCTGGCGCCGGAGGTGGACCTCTCCGAGGAGCAGCACCCGGTGACGGCGCAGGTGATGGAGCTGCTCCGCCAGCCGCGCGCGCTGGGCGAGGTGCTGGACCTGGCGCCCGCCACGGACATGGAGGTGCTGGGCGTGCTGTCCACGCTGCTCCAGAAGGGCGTGGCGCGGCCCACGGAGAGCGAAGGCCAGAACCTGGGCGCGGGGGACCTCATCGGCGCGGCGGAGGTGCACGCGCTGCGCGGGCGCCTGCTGCGCACGCGGACCCTGGCGAAGGTGGCGACGGCGAAGGTGTTCGTGTGCGGCAGTGGTTCGTCCGCGGCGCGGCGCATCCTGGCGCGGGTGCCGGGGCTGGAGGCGCTGTCGGCGGACCCCACGGCGGTGAAGAGCGGCTTCGGGACGCTGGGGCGCCTGGCGCTGAGCGACGTGCTGAACGTGGACTTCTGCGTGCTGCCGCCCGCGGAGGCCGCGCGCCCCCTGTGGCGCCCGTTCAGCGCGGGGTCCATTGGCGCGCTGCTGATGGACACCTCGGAGCCGGCGGTGCGGCTGGCGCACTATCTGGCGTGGGAGGTCCGCATCCCCATCGTCGTGGTGGGCACGGAGATCCCCGCGCCCTTGCAGGGTGCTCCCGCGGGAGCGAGCGCCCCGGGCGAGGACCTGACGGACGCCCTGCGCGCCATGCTCGTCCAGGCGCTCAACCCCGCGCCCACGCTGCCCGGCGTCTCCCAGGTGCAGCGCGCCGCCGTCGTGACACCTCCTTGAGCCTCGGCGCCCGGGGCTGGGGCGCGGCGCTTCAGGCGGCTTCTTCCAGGACCTCCAGCGCGTCCCGCACGCCCGGCAGCCGGGCGAGCAGCTCATACTCCGCGGGCTGGAGCATGGACACGCGGCGTCCGGCGACGCGCTCCATCCACAGCTCGATGCGGTGGTCCCCGTTCGGGCTGACCTGACGCGAGATGCGGGCGCGGCGGCCTTCCTGGTGGCAGGCGAGGATGTCCTGCTGGAGGCTGCGCAGCCGACGGAAGACCTTCAGCGCCATCCGACCCTCGGGGGTGTCGAACGTGTGGAAGTGCCGGTTCCGCGACAGCGGCCGGCTGGGATCATGAAGCCTCTCCACGAGGCGTCGCACGAAAGGGTCCATCGACGGGGGAGGATAACATCCGCTACCCTGTCCCTCAGCGATGCCCCCTCGATTTTTGCCCCGTCCCTGGACGCTCGTCCTGCTCCTTCCGCTTGCCTGCAAGGACCCGGAGACGGCGGCCGCCCAGAAGCAGGCCGTCCAGGTCCAATCCTCCCTGTCCGAGGGCCGGGAGGCGCTGACCCAGGGCAGCTACAGCCGCGCCATCGCCGCGCTCCAGAAGGCCGCCAACGCGGCGCCGGAGAGCGTGGAGCCGCTGCTGCTCCTCGCGAAGGCCCACCAGGGCGCCGGCAATCCAGGCGCGGCCATCCTCACGCTCAAGCAGGCGGAGGGGCTCCTGCCCGGCACCGACCCCGTCATCCAAAAGCAGCTGGCGGACCTGTACCTGGGGGAGGGGCAGAGCGCCCAGGCCATCTCCACGCTCGTCAGCCTGAGGGACGAGGGCAAGCTGACCAACGACGACATCCTGTTCCTGGCCCGCCTCCAGGCCCGGCAGGGCCACGCGGACGAGGCCTTCACCACGCTGGAGCGCATCCTCCGGGAGAACCCGGATGACGCCGCGACGAAGACGGTGGAGGCGGAGATATTGCTCATGAAGGGCGAGGAGCTGCTCGCGGCCAACTTGATGGACCGCGTGCTCCAGGCCTCGCCCAGCTTCACGCCCGCCCGCCTCCTGCGCGCGCGCTACTTCCTGATGAGCGGCTTCTCCGACCTGGCGGACGCGGACCTCCAGTCCGTGCCCCCGGCCGACGCGGACACCACCGACGTCGTGGCCATGAAGGCCCGGGTGTGGATGGCGTTGAACCGCCCGGCGGAGGCCGAGGGCGCCCTCAAGAAGCTGCTGGAGGATGACGCGGACAACGCGGAGGCGCTGGCGTGGCTGGCGGAGATCGTCCGGGCCCAGGGCCGCGCGTCGGAGGCCCAGCAGCTGGTGGACCGCGCGCTGCACCTGCGTCCGCGCCTGGCCCGCGCGCTGTACGTGCGCGGCCGCGTGCTGGAGGACCAGGACGACGCCCGCGCCGCGGAGGACAGCTACCGCTTCGCCCTCAAGGCGGAGCCCGGCTTCTCGCCCGCGCTGTCGCGCATGTGGCGGCTGCACCTGAAGGCGGGCCGCAAGCCGGACGCGCAGACCGTCCTGGAGCGGCTGATGGGCCTGGGCGAGGCGTCGGTGGAGGAGAAGGCCGCGCTCGCGAACCTCTACGCGCAGTTCGAAACCCAGCTGCCGCGCGGCAGGAAGCTCATCGACGAGGCCCTGAAGCGCGAGCCGCAGAACCCCGAGTACCTGCGCATCCAGAAGGCCATCGACAAGGCGACACCGCAGAAGAAGAAGGCCCCCACGGGGCCCCTCATCATCCGCGGCGGCCGGCGCTGACCCCCGCGGAGGAGGGAAGGCCCTCCGCGTCCGCCACCACCTGCTCCAGCGCCTTGAGGCCCTTGCGCTGGCCCACCGCCACGACGAGCAGGTTCTCGCGGGTGAAGTAGCGACGGGCCACCTCCCGCACCCTCGCGGCCGTCTGGCGGTCCACCTGATCCGCGCGGTGGCTGAACGTCTCCGGCGTGCGGAACAGCTCCACGCCGCCGAACCACCCGGCCAGCTCACCCGGCGAGTCCTGCGAGAACTCCAGCAGCATGCGGTGGCGGCGCTTGGCGCGGTTCAGCTCCTCCTCGCTCGCCTCCTCCTCGCAGAGCGCGGAGAGGACGCGCAGCGCCTCGGCCACCACCAGCGACGCCTTCTCCGGCGCGCTGGCCGCTTCAATCTCGAAGAGGCTGATGTCGTGGTACGTGTCCAGCCCGGCCTGGACGGAGTAGGCCAGGCCTCGCTTCTCCACGATCTCAAAGGGCAGCCGCGACGACAGCCCGTCGTCCAGCAGGCGCCGGAGGATCTGGAGCGCGGGGAAGTCCTCGTGCTGCTCCGGCACGGCGCGGAAGGTGAGCTTGAACTCCGTCTGCGACTCGTCATGCGAGACGAAGTGGAAGTGCGGGCCGGGGCCCAGGGCGGGGGGCGCGCTCTCCGTGGAGGCGACGCCCTGGGGCAGGTGGGCGAAGGCGCGCTCGGCCAGCGCCAGCACCTCCGAGTGCTTCACGCTGCCCGCGGCGGACACCACCAGGTTGCCGGCCACGTAGTGCCGGGCGAAGTGTTCGAGCACCTGGGCGTGGGTAAGGGCCTGCACGGACTCGCGGGTGCCGGCGATCTTCAAGGCCAGCGGGTGGCCGGGGAACAGCAGGCGCTTGGACAGGTTGTCCAGGTCGATGTCGCGCCCCTTGTCGTCCACCTCGTCGAGCATCTCCTCCAGGATGATCTGCCGCTCCACCTCCATGTCGGTGAGGCGGGGGCGGGTGAGCATGTCGCCGATGACGTCCAGGCCCACGCGCAGGTGGGCCGGGTGCAGCGGGGTGTAGTAGTAGCCGTGGTCGCGGGTGGTGGCGCCGTTGAGGTTGCCGCCCACCTCCTCCACCGCCGCGTTCATCTTCACCGTGTCCGGCCAGCCCTCGCTCCCCCGGAAGAAGAGGTGCTCCAGGAAGTGGCTGACGCCGTTGTTCTCCACCGTTTCGTGGCGGCTGCCGGTCCGCACGTAGACGGCCAGGAGGGCGGTGTGCAGGTGGGGCGTTTCGACGGTGACGACGCGCAGCCCGGAGGGCAGCACGTCCCGGTACGGTGTAAAGCTCATGCGCGGGGAAGCCTTAACACGAAGGTCGTCCCCTGGCCGGGAATACTCTGGCAGGAGAGCGAGCCCCCGTGGGCCTGGAGGATTTGTTGGCTCACCGCGAGCCCCAGGCCCGTGCCGCCCTCCTTGGTGGTGAAGAAGGGCTCGAAGAGGTGGCGGCGGACCTCCTCCGTCATGCCGTCGCCGGTGTCGCGCACGGTGACCTCCACGTCGGCGTCGCGCGGCGCGGTGGCCACGGTGAGCCTGCCTCCGGTGGGCATGGCCTCCCGGCTGTTGCGCAGGAGGTTGAGGAACACCTGCCGCAGCTGGCCCTGGTCCGCGAGCACCCGGGGCGTGTCGGGCGCGAAGTCGCGCACCACCTCCACGCCCGCGCGCACCAGCTCCTCGCGGGTGAAGTCGAGCACGCCGTCGAGCACCGCGATGATGTCCTCGGGCTCCAGGTCCGGCCGGGCCGGGCGGGCCATGCGCAGGTACTGTTCGGTGACGTCGGTGAGGCGGTCCACCTCGTGGGTGACGGCGGAGAGCAGCTCCCGCGCCTCGGCGGCGGTGTCGGCGGAGTCGAACGCCGCGCTGTCCACGGCGTCCTGGAGCAGCTCCACGTTGAGGCCAATGGAGGACAGCGGGTTGCGCACCTCGTGGACGATCTGCGCGGAGATGCGGCCCACGGCGGCCAGCTGTTCGGCGCGCATCAGCGCCTCGGCCTGGGACTTGAGCTGCGCCTCGCGCGCCTGGAGCGAGCGGGCCATCTGGTCGAACTCGCGCGCGAGCAAGGCGACCTCGTCCTCGCCGCGCACGCCCAGCTGGGCGGAGTAGTCACCCCGGCCAATGCGGGACACGCCCTCGATGAGGGTGCGCACCGGGCGCAGCGTGCGGGCGCTCCACGCGGTGACGCCCACGCCCACGCCAATGGCCATGATGGACAGCGCGATGATGGTGAGCCCGGTGCGGCGCTCGCGCTCCTCGGCGCCATCCACGCGCTCGCGGATGCGGTTGCCCAGCGTGGCGCGCAGCACGCGCAGCTCCCGGCCAATGGCGCTCTCCAGCTGCCGCAGCTCGGCGGTGGCGCGCGCCACGTCCTGGCTCTCGGGGGATTCGGAGGAGAGCGCGGTGAACACGGCCTCCACCGCGCGGCCGTAGGCCTGGGAGTTGCGCGACAGCTCCGCGAAGCGAGAGTCCAGCTCCATCACGAAGGGCACCTCGCCGCCAGGGGCGAAGGTGAGCACCTCGCGGGCCTTGCCGCGGGCGGCCTCCAGCCGCTGGGCCATCTGGGGCGCGTAGTAGAGGCTCGCCAGCCGGATGAGCGCGCGGCGCGTCTCCACGCTGTTCTGCTCCAGGACCCGTTCGGTGTCCTTCTCCTGGCTGGTCTGGAAGGTCTCCAGCGCCGCGGCGTCCTGGGACAGCTGGAGGTAGCCCTGGCTGACGAGCCGGATCTCCAACCGGTTGCGGTGCAGCTCCGCCACGCTGAAGAGGGACACCGTCCCGAACGTCAGCAGCACCAGCGCGTAGCCCAGGAAGATGCGGGTGGCGAGCGAGAGCTTCATGGCGGAGGGGACAGGACATACGTCCTGGGGCGGGTGCATTACAGCGCAATCCCCGCCGGCACGCCTGCTTCCGCCCCGCCCGGCCGTCCAGACTCCGCCCTTCCGGGGAGGGGGCTGGTAGCGTCCGCCCATGGCTCCGCGCTTCGTCCGCTCCACGCTCCTGGCCGCCTCCCTCCTGGCCCTGGTCCCTGCCTGCGGGCAGAAGGAGGTCCGTCCCTCCCTGGACCTCATCACGGTGGCCTGCGCCGGGACGCCGCCCCTGGAGGGCGCGACGCACCTGCGCTTCCGCGTGACGGGCCCGGGGCTCGACGCGCCCCTCGAGCGGGTGTCGACGGTGGACTGGACGGGTGAGGACGTGCCGGCCCTGCCGGCGGGCCATGCCCGGGTGTTGGAGGTGCGCGCCTACGCGGGCGCCCCGGATCAGGGCGGGCAGCTGGTGTCGCTGGGGCGCTCCAGGCCCTTCGACGTGGCGGAGGGGCAGGCCGCGCCGGTGCGCGTGTTCCTGCGGCGGCTGGGGGCCTTCGTGCCCGTGAACCTGGCGTCGAGCCCCGGCACGTGCTCGGTGCCCGCGGAGGTGCGCGCCGGGCACACGGCCACGACGCTGCCGGACGGACGGGTGTTGATCGCCGGGGGCTTCGCGCCCCGGGTGGATGGGGCGCGGCCGGTGTCTGGGTCCACGGAGGTGTTCGATCCGGCGGACGGGACGTTCCTGCCCGGGCCCGACGTGGGGCCGAGGGCGTTCCACACGGCGTCGCTGCTGCCAGATGGCAAGGTGCTGCTGACGGGAGGCGCGGAGTCGTTCGCCCCGGTGTCGCTGCAGCGCACGTCGCGCTTCGTGGACCTGGGGGCGGGCACCGTGAGCGAGCTCGCGCCGAAGGTGGCGCGCTACCAGCACGCGGCGGCGGTGGACGTGGACGGGCACGTGCTGCTGGTGGGCGGACGCACGGCGGATGGGAGCCCGGTGTTCACGGCGGAAGCCTTCGACATGGCCTCGGGTCGCTTCGTCGACGTGGCCGGAGAGGTGCGGCGTGTCGACACGTCGCTGACCGTGCTGGAGGACGGGAGGACCTTCCTGGTCGCGGGCGGCGCGGACATGGCAGGGCCTGTCCCGGAGGTGCTGGCCGTCGGGTTCGCCGGAACGGACCTCCAGTGGCTGGCCCACGTGCCGCCAAGGCTGCGGGTGCCTCGGGTGGGCGCGACCGTGGCGGTGCTGGGGCGGCCGGAGGAATCCCCGCGCCCGTTGCTGATGGGCGGCTTCGACGGTGTGGACCCGGCCCGGGGCGCGCGGGCGGTGGGGGCCTCCGAGCTCCTGGAGGACGTGAGGACCGTGAGTGACGGCCCCTCGCTGCTGCCCCGGAGCCAACCGTGCGCGGTGTCGCTGCCGGACGGTCGGGTGATGGTGCTGGGCGGGCGGGGGACGGACTCCGGCGCGACGTCCGCGACGGCCTGGGCGGAGTTGATCACCCCGCATCCGGGCGCGCGGCCCACCGTGCTGGGCCTGAAGCTGCTGCCGCAGCCTCACGCGTGGCACACGTGCTCGGCGCTCCCGGATGGCTCCGTGCTGGTGGTGGGCGGCGTGGACGACAGCACCGAGGAGATCCGTGCCCCCGTCGAGGCTCTGGTGATGATGCCTCCGCCTCGCGACTGAAATGGGGCGGCGCGAGAAACACGGAGGCCCCGCGTCCCGGAGAGGGGACGGCGGGGCCTCGGTGTTTCACGCGGGAGCGCGGCTCAGGCGTTGGACGAAGAGGCCTCGGAGGGCTTCGCCTCGGCCTCGGCGGACGCCGGGGCGGCGGCCGTCTCGGAGGGCGCGGACTCGGTCGGCGTGGCCGGGGCGGCGGCGCGGGCCTCCGCCTCCGCGCGGACGCGGGCCATCTCGTCGCTGCGCTGGTCGCTGGCGGCGACCTCGTCCGGCGTCAGCTCCGTGCGCTCGGCGAGCATGCCCGTCTTCTTCTCCAGGTCCTTGATGGCCCGGCGAAGCAGGTCGCGCTCCAGCAGCGTCCGGTTGAGGCGCTTCTCCAGCGCCTTGTACTTGTCCTTGCCCAGGTCGGCCTCGGACTTGGTCACGGCCAGGATGCGCGCCTGCGTGTCGGCGCGGCCCTTCACCCGGCGCAGGTCCTTCTCCAGCTCCACGGCGCGGGCGCGGTCCTTGTTCGCCGCCTGCTCCAGGCGGTCCATCTTCTCGCGGTCCGCGTCGTTCAGCTCGCGGTAGCGGCGCACGGGCTCCGCCGGGGCCACGGGGACGGGCGTCACCGACACCGCCGCGCTCACCACGGGCTCGCTCGCGGGCGCGGCGATCTGCTCGGCCGGGGCGGCGGGGGCGGCGGCGGGCGTCTGCGCCGGGGCGGCGGCGGGGGCCTCACGGCGACGGGCGCCACCGCGCGACTCGCTGTCCGCGCGCAGCCGGGCGTTCTCCGTCAGGGCCTGCGCCAGCTCCGAGCGGGTCTGCTCCAACTGGACGCTGGCGTTGCGCTCCACCTCGGCGCGGGCCTTCACCAGGTCGTTGGAGCCCTTGTCGCCTTCCTTCTGCTCGAAGAGTTTGCGCTTGGCCTGCTTGAGCTGCTCCTTGACCTCCTGGAGCTGCGCGCGCTGTTCGTCCAGCTCCTTCTGCTTGCGCTGGACCTCCGATTCCGCCTTCGCGCGCGCCTTGGTCTCCGATTCCAGCTCGCCCCGGACGGAGGGCGACGAGGACGTCGAAAGCGAGGGCCGGCCGGCGTTGGCGCCGGTGCCGCTCGTGTCTCTGAAGAGCAGCAGGCCGAGCGTCACCGCGAACCCGACCGATACGAGGATGAGTGCAAACAGCAAGGGAACGACCTCCACAGAAGGATGCAAAAAGCGGGGCAGCCTACCGCCCGGACATGGCGCGTCAAGGCTTCACTGGCAGGCGACCCGCCGGGCCCCGCCCACCGCGCCGGCCCGGCGCAGCCGCCCGCCTGCTTTCCGTCCCCCATGAGGGCCATCCTGGTGCACGCTGGGGGGCATGGCGCACCTGGAGCTGAAGCCGAAGCGTGACGTGTCGAGCTTCCGCAAGCTCGCCATCGGCAGCTGGACGACCGCGTACGACCCCACCGTCTACGGCACGCTGACGGTGCGGATGGACGCGGCGCTCGAATACCTGGAGGCCTTCCGCCAGCGCACCGGCGTGCGGCTCACCACGACGCACCTGGTCCTCAAGGCCACGGGGGAAGCGCTGCGCCGGTGCCCGGACGCCAACGCGCTCCTGCGCTACCAGCGCATCTACCTGCGCCAGCGCATCACCGTGTGCGGGGTCCTCCCCGGGCGGGAGGAGGACGGGGCGGGCCCCACGCCCGTGCGGATCGAGGACGTGGACCAGAAGCCCGTGCGGGAGCTCGCGCTGGAGGTGGAGGCCGCGGTGGCGCGTGCGCGCGGAGGCCGCGACCCCCGGATGGAGCAGGGCCGCCGCCTGCTGGAGCGCGTGCCGAACCTGCTGCTGCAGCGCTTCACCGGGCTCATGTCGTTCCTCACGTACACGCTGAACGTGGACCCGTCGTGGATAGGGCTGCCCCGGGATCCGTTCGGCGGCGCGGTCGTGGTGGACGTGGGCGCGCTGGGGCTGGACACGGCGTACCTGCCGCTGGCGCCCTTCACCCGCGTGCCGGTGTTCCTCGCGCCCGGTTCGATCCGGGAGGTGGCGGTGGTGGAGGAGGGGAGGGTGGTGCCCGGCCGCGTGATGAACATCAACGCGTCCTTCGACCACCGCTTCATCGACGGCTACCACGCGGGCGTCATCGCCAACACGCTGCGCGAGATGCTGGAGCACCCGGTGGAGTCCTTCGGACCGCCGCCGGATGCTCCAGGTGCCACGCCCTAGTACGCGTACTCCCAGCCGCCGCGGGCCCGGCTCCCGCCGCCCATGCGCGCGCTCATCTCGCGCAGCCGGCGCACGCGCTCCGGGATGGGCGGGTGCGTGGAGAACAGCGACATCACCCCGCCATGGTGCAGCGGGTTGACGATGAACAGGTGCGACGTGGCCGGAGCCCGGTCATACGGGATGGCCTCCGCGCCGCGCTCCATCTTCAGGAGCGCGCTCGCCAGCGCGTCCGGGTCCCCGCACAGCTCCGCGCCGGTGGCGTCCGCGCCGTACTCGCGCGAGCGGCTCACGGCCAGCTGCAGCAGCGTGGCCGCGATGGGCGCCACCAGCAGCAGGCCCAGGTTGGACAGCGCTCCCGCGATGCCGCCCCCCTCGTCGTCGTCGCTCCGGCTGAGCATGCTGCCGCCGAACCAGAAGAGCATCTGCGCCGCGTAGCTGATGATGCCCGCGAGCGTCGCCGCCACCGTGCCAATGAGCGTGTCCCGGTTTCGAACGTGGCCAATCTCGTGCGCCAGCACGCCCTCCAGCTCCCGCCGGTCCAGGATGTCCATGATGCCCGCCGTCACCGCGACCGCCGCGTGGCTCGGGTTGCGGCCCGTGGCGAACGCGTTGGGTTGCGCCGTGGGCAGCAGGTAGACCTTGGGCTTCGGCATCCCCGCCCGCGCGGCCAGCCGCGCCACCATCTCATGCAGCCACGGCGCCTGTTCGTAGCTCAGGGGCTGCGCGCCGTGGATGGCCAGCGCGATGCGGTCGCTGAACCAGTACGAGCCGAAGTTCATCACCACCGCGAAGACGCCCGCCATCGCGAGCCCCTGCGCGCCGCCCAGCCGCTGACCGATGACGAGCACCAGCGCCGTCAGTCCCGCCAGCAGCACGGTCGTCTTCAATGCGTTGCCCAGCCGGTGCCACCCGCCGCCCTTGAGCGCCGGGGTGGCCGGTCCTCGGGTTGTCATCTGGGGGTCACGCTGCGCCATGGTCCTCGTTCCGTGCCTTTCGCCCCGCGAGGGGGCCACACGAAACGTAAGCAGGCGCAGGGAGGCGTCAACGTGGCGGGTCCAAGCCGCCCCGGAGGCCCACGGCACCAGCCACCGTCCGCCTCAAAGGTAGAAACGATCCGTCACGCCCGCCGTACGCTGGAGGATGGCGCTCCAACCGAGCCACACGTCGATGCCACTGTCGCCCGCCTTCGACTCGCTCCCCAGGGCACCGAGCGAGCCCGTACAGCCCGCCACCGTGCCCAGCCCCGACTCCCGCACGTGCTCCCACAGCGCGCGGATGGAGGGCATGCGGCGAGCCTCGAAGCGGTCCGCCACGTCCTCACGGCCGGTGAAGTCCGGGTCGTCCAGGCGGTCCAGTAGGACGCGTTCCAGGGCCCACCAGAACAGGTACACCTCCGCGCGCCGCCCGGCCGCCACCGCCGCCGCCGCGATGGAGAAGCCCTGGTGGACCCGGTCGTATTCGCCACTGTGCAGGAAGACGACGACCCTGTTGTCCGACGCGCTCACGCGGTGGCTCATACCGTCCAGAAGCCACCACGTCCATTCACGCCCCGAGCGCGACCGGCCGGGCCCTTTGGCTTGCACCCCGGCCCCGCCGCTTGCTAGGAACCAAAGGACCTTCCAGTCTTACACGTTTTTTGCAGCGCCAGAGCGGGTGGCATTCAGCGACATGGGCGATGAGACGACAGCCAGGCGGAAGGATGCCCACCTCGACTTGTGCGCGACCGGCGATGTGGAGCCCGCGCAGAACTCCACCCTGCTGGAGCACGTGCACCTCGTCCACTGCGCCATGCCGGAGATGGCGGTGGACGACGTGGACCTGTCCACGCCGTTCCTGGGCCGGCGGCTGAAGGCGCCGCTGCTCGTCACCGGGATGACGGGTGGCACCGAGCGTGCGGGTGCCGTTAACCGGGACCTGGCGCTGCTCGCCGAGCGCCACGGGCTGGCCTTCGGCGTGGGCAGCCAGCGCGCCATGGCGGAGGACACCTCGCGCACGGCGTCGTACGCGGTGCGGGACGTGGCGCCCACGGTGGCGCTGCTGGGCAACATCGGCCTCTATCAGGCCATCGGGCTGGGCGTGGACGGCGTGCGGCGGCTGTCGGACGCCATTGGCGCGGACGGCATGGCGCTGCACCTCAACGCCGGCCAGGAGCTGACGCAGCCCGAGGGCGACCGGGACTTCCGGGGCGGCTACCGGGTGGTGGAGGAGCTGGCGCGGGCCTTTGGCGACCGGCTGCTGGTGAAGGAGACCGGGTGCGGCATTGGTCCGGACGTGGCGCGGCGCCTGGTGGAGCTGGGCGTGCGCAACGTGGACGTCTCCGGGCTGGGCGGCACGTCGTGGGTGCGGGTGGAGCAGCTTCGCGCGGCGGGCTCGCAGGCGCAGGTGGGCGCGGAGTTCAGCGGCTGGGGCATCCCGACCGCGGCGGCCATCGCCAGCGTGCGCGGGGCGGTGGGGCCGGACGTGCGGCTCGTCGCGAGCGGTGGCGTGCGGGGCGGGTTGGACGCGGCGAAGGTGCTGGCGCTGGGCGCGGACCTGGCGGGCATGGCGCTGCCGCTGTTCCGGGCCCAGCAGCAGGGCGGGCTCGCGGGCGCGGAGGACGCGCTCCAGGTCATCCTGACGTCGCTCCGGCAGGCGCTGGTCCTGACGGGGAGCCGGACCGTCGCGGCGCTGCGGCAGCGCCCTCGCGTGGTGTCCGGAGCGTTGAAGGATTGGTTGGCGGCGCTGTGATGCAGCGTGGATCCCAGGTTGGGAAGGAAGACAATGTCTGACACCGTGACGTCCCGGCTCGCCGGATTCCACAAGCTGCCCCTGGAGGAGCGCCTCGCGCAGATTGGCCGGATGTTCCGGCTGACGGAGACGGAGCTGGAGCAGCTTCGCGGCGAGGGCACGCTGGACCTCACGCTGGCGAACCAGATGATCGAGAACGCGGTGGGGACGTTCTCCCTGCCGCTGGGCCTGGGCCTCAACCTCAACGTCAACGGGCGCGACTACCTGGTGCCCATGGCGGTGGAGGAGCCCTCCGTCGTCGCCGCGGTGTCGTTCGCGTCGAAGATCGTCCGCGAGGCGGGCGGGTTCGTCGCGGAGGCCGACGAGTCGATGATGATCGGCCAGGTGCAGGTGTCCAACTACGGCGACCCCGGCCGGGCCACCGAGAAGATTCTGGACGCGAAGGAGCAGATCCTCGCCCTGGCCAACAGCTTCCACCCAGCCATGGTCGCCCGGGGCGGCGGCGCGCGGGACGTGGAGGTGCGCCTGTTGCCCGCGCCGGAAGGCCCGCGTGGCGAGCCGCTGCTCATCGTCCACATCCTCATCGACACGCAGGAGGCGATGGGGGCGAACCTCATCAACACCGTCGCGGAGGGCGTGGCGCCGCTCATCGAACAGGTGACGGGGGGCCGCGTGTACCTGCGCATCCTGTCCAACCTGGCGGACCGCCGGCTGTCGCGGGCGACGTGCCGCATCCCGCTGCCGCTGCTGGCGGACTTCGACCTGCCGGGCGAGGAGATCGCCGAAGGCATCGCCCAGGCCAGCCGCTTCGCGGAGGCGGACCCGTACCGCGCCGCCACGCACAACAAGGGCGTGATGAACGGCATCGACGCGGTGGCCATCGCCACGGGCCAGGACTGGCGCTCCATCGAGGCGGGCGCGCACGCGTTCGCGTGCCGCGGCGGGCAGTACCGGCCGCTGTCCACCTGGTACCTGGAAGAGGGGCACCTGGTGGGCCGCATCGAGCTGCCGCTGGCGCTGGGCACGGTGGGCGGCCCCATCAAGGTCCACCCGGGCGTGCAGATGGCGCTCAAGCTGATGCGCGTGTCGGGCGTGCGCGAGCTGTCCATGGTGTTCGCGGCGGTGGGCCTCGCGCAGAACTTCGCGGCGCTCCGGGCCCTGGGCTCGGTGGGCATCCAGAAGGGCCACATGGCCATGCACGCCCGCTGCGTCGCGGTGACGGCGGGCGCGCGCGGCGGGGACGTGGAGAAGGTCGCGAACCTGCTGGTGAAGGCCGGGCACGTGAAGGTGGAGAAGGCGCGGGAGATCCTCGCGAACCTGCCCCCGGAGGCCCCGGTGATCGCCGCCACGGTGACCAACGGCTGACGTCCAGCCCCGCGTACCCGACGCGGGGCGCTTGACGGAGCCGGGCAGGGCGCCCGAGAAAGCGCCCGCCCCCTCGTGTGTTCCCGGTGCCATGACTCCCGCAAAGAATCCCCTGGTCGCCTTTGGTGCCGGCAAGGTCATCCTGCTGGGTGAGCACAGCGTGGTGTACGGCTACCCCGCGCTCGCGGGTCCGCTGAGCATCGGCGTGACGGCGCGCGGCGTGCCGGCGCGCTCCTGCACCCTCGACGTGCCGGTGACGGCGGACGCCGGGCAGAAGCGGATGATGCGCAAGGCCTTCGCGCGCGCGGCCCAGCGGGTGGGCGAGCCGAAGGTGAAGGTGACGCTGGAGCCGCAGCTGCCCCTGTCCGCGGGGCTGGGCAGCTCCGCGGCGCTGGCGGTGGCCACGGCGCGGGTGCTGTTGCAGGCGGCGGGGCAGGTGCCCACGCCGAAGGCGACGGCGCTGCTGGCGTGGGAGATGGAGCAGGAGTTCCACGGCACCCCGTCGGGCGTGGACCACACCACGAGCGCGGAGGAGAAGCTCATCCTCTACCGGCGGATCCAGACGCCGTCGGGCGTCACCGGCCGGGCGCGCGAGGTGAAGAGCCCGCGCGCGGTGTCGGTGGTGGTGGCGCTCGCGGGCGCGCGCAGCCCCACGAAGGTGACGGTGGGCGCGCTGCGCGAGCGGCAGGCGCGGTGGCCGGAGCGCTACCGCCGGCTGTTCGCGCAGGTGGGGAAGCTCGTCACCGAGGCGTCGAAGGCGGTGGAGGCGGGGGACCTGGAGGGGCTGGGGGACGCGATGAACGTCAACCAGGGCCTCCTGAGCGCCCTGGGCCTGTCGTCGCCCGCGTTGGAGGACATGGTGTACCGGCTGCGCGGTCTGGGCGCGCTGGGCGCCAAATTCACCGGGGCGGGAGGTGACGGTGGCGCGGTCATCGGCCTCTTCCTCGAACCGGAGCCCGTGGTCGCGCGCCTGACTCGCGACGGCGTGCGCTGCTTCGCGAGCCAGCTCGCGGGGCCGCGGGCCCAGGGAGACATTCCATGAAGGCAACGGTCCGGGCGCATCCCAACATCGCCCTCGTGAAGTACTGGGGGAAGCGCGACGACGCGCTCATCCTCCCGCACCAGTCCAGCCTGTCGCTCACGCTGGCGCCCATCCACGTGACGACGACGGTGGAGTTCGGCGCGGCGGCGGATTCGGTGGAGCTGCATGGCCACGTGGCCAAGGGCAGCGAGCGCGACCGCGTGCTGCGCCTCCTGGACGCCGTGCGCGTGCAGGCGGGGCGCGACCTGGGGCCCGCGAAGGTGGTGTCGCGCGGGGACTTCCCGATGGCGGCCGGGCTCGCGAGCAGCGCGGCGGGGTTCGCGGCGCTGGCGGTGGCGGGACGCGCGGCGGCGGGCCTGCCGGAGGACACGCGGGCCTCCAGCATCCTGGCCCGCCGGGGCAGCGGCTCCGCGTGCCGCAGCGTGCAGGGCGGCTTCTGCGAGTGGCTGCGCGGCGAGCGCGCGGACGGCGAGGACAGCTACGCCGTGCAGCGCTTCGACGCGGGCCACTGGGCGGACCTGCGCATGGTGGTGGCCATCCTCGACCGCGGCGAGAAAGAGGTGAAGTCGCGGGACGGGATGAAGGGCACGGTGGAGACGAGCCCGTACTACCCGGCGTGGGTGAAGGACGCGGAGGCGGAGGTGCCCCGCGCCCGGGAGCTCATCGCGAGCAAGGACCTGGAGGCGCTCGGCGAGCTGTGCGAGCGCAACGCGTGGCGGATGCACTGCACCTCGCTCGCGGCCGACCCCCCGCTCTGCTACCTGAGCCCGGCGACGCTGGGGCTCATCCAGCACCTGCGCGAGCAGCGCAAGAAGGGCGTGCCCGTGTGGTTCACGCTCGACGCGGGCCCGAACCCGGTGCTGCTGACGGACGCGGCGCACGAGGTCGCGGCGGAGGCCCTGGCCCGCGCCTGCGGGGCCGTGGACGTGGTGCGCTGCGTGCCCGGCGGGGACGCGACGCTCCTGGCGGAGCACCTGTTCTGATGGGCCTCGCGCGTCGCACCCGGGCTGGAGTCGAGGCTCCCGTGGACGCGCCGTGCCTGGGGGCGCGCGTCGCGCGTCGCGTCCCGATGAAGCGCGCGGCGGCGGCCCCGCGGCGGTGGCCCGGGCGCGACGGATGCTCCGGGGCGCCCGGAGCCGAGGTGACGGTCTGATGGAGCGAGCGCTCTCCGCCCCGGGCAAGCTGTTCGTCTCCGGCGAGTACGCCGTGCTGTGGGGAGGCGTCTCGCGGGTGGCCGCGGTCGCGCCCCGCACGGCCGCCTTCGTGCGCAGGCGCAACGACTCGTGCGTCCACATCTGCCTGGAGGAGGGCACGCTCCAGGGCCTGACCACGCCTCGGGGCGTGAAGTGGGAGCGCGAGGTGCCCGCCGGCTTCTCGTTCGTCGCCCGCACCCTGGATGAAGCCCTGCGCGCGCACGGCCGCGCGAGCGTGGGCTTCGACGTCGCGGTGGCGCCGGGCGCGCTGGGCCCGGGCGGCCACAAGCTGGGCATCGGCGGCAGCGCCTCCGCGACGGTGCTCGCCGCGGAGGCCGCGCGCTTCGTGCTGGAAGAGAAGTTCGACGTGCTGAAGCTCGCGCTCGTCGCGCACACGCTGGGGCAGGGCGGCAAGGGCAGCGGCGGTGACGTGGCGGCCAGCTTCGCGGGCGGACTCGCGCGCTACCGCCGCTATGACGTCACCGCGCTCGCGGACGCCGCCAACACCGGCCGCTTCAACGCCGCGCTCGCGGAGTCTCCGCCGGTGGACCTCTGGCGCATGCCCGTGCCTCGCGTGGCCATGCTCTACGCCTTCACCGGCGAGAGCGCGTCCACCAAGCTGCTCATCGCCCAGGTGGAGGCACGGCTCGCGGAGGCGGGCCGCGCGGCCTTCGTGGAGCGCTCGGACGCGCTCGGCCACGCCATCGAGGACGGCCTGGGCGGCGGCGACTTCCGCGCCTTCAGCGACGCCGTGAAGGCCCAGCACGCGCTGCTCCTGGAGCTGGGCCCGCTGGAGACCGAGGGCATGCGCCGGGTGCTGGCGCTCGCGGCGTCCTACGGCTGCGCGGGCAAGCTGTCCGGCGCGGGCGGTGGCGACGGCTGCATCCTCTTCGCCCCGGACGCGCAGGCGCGGGACGCGCTGCGCCAGGGCCTGGAGTCGCGCGGCTTCCTCACGCTGACGCTGGACGTGGAGCAGGGCGTGCGCGGCGAGGCGCAGGCGGACGCGCGGCTTCGCGGCTGGGTGGATTCGCTCGTCTGAAATGTCGCGGCGCGCGCCCGGGCGCGCCGTTAGAACATGTGACCGAACGTGATGTAGAAGCGCTGGCGGCCCGTCTCGGTGGAGCGCGCGTAGTCCATGCGCACCACCGCCGCGCGGCGCGAGAAGCGCAACCCGCCGCCGATGCCCGGGTGCCATTCATGCCACTTGCCATCCGACACGCCCGGGTGCCACACGCGGCCCAGGTCCAGGAACACCACCGCGCCCAGCGCGAGCGGCTGGCCGAAGACACTCATGCGCGCCGCCTGGAAGCGCAGCTCCGAATTGCTGAACGCCTTCACGTTGCCGGCGAAGCGGTTGCGCTCGATGCCGCGCACGCTGCTCATGCCGCCAATGCCCTCGGAGACGTTGACGCCGCCCGTCGTCATCCACTCGAAGAACGGCACCTCGCCGAACAGCATGTCCAGCGTGAGCCGCTGCGCGAACACCAGCCGCGGCGTGAGCTTGATGTAGCGGCGCTCGCTCAGCGTCACGCCCGCGTACTGGTAGCGGCTGAAGGTGGCCAGGCCGGACACCCGCAGCGCGACCTCCTCCACGCCGCCGGAGGTGGGGTCGGACTCGTCGTCGCGCGTGTCCCAGAGCGCGCCCGCCAGCAGCTGCCCGCTGGGCCCACCCTCGATGCCGATGGGCTTCTCCTGCGCCAGGATGGACGTCGCGTAGGGGGACACGCGCGTGTAGCGCCAGCCGTAGCCCACGTACGACTGGAACGGGTGGTTCTCACCAAAGGGCCGGCCGCGCAGGCGCACCCAGAGGCCCGGCGAGCCCTTGTCGAAGTTGTACTTCTGGTCGTCCACGTCGCCGCGGAAGTCCGGGGCGGACAGGTTGCCCGCGCCGAAGAAGGGGCTGCTCTTCTCCTGCCGGTACTCCAGCCGTGCCTCCAACCGAAGGGGCCCCAGCAGCTGCGGGCCGTCGTAGCGGAGGTAATGATTCATGGCGCCGCGTGAGCTGAAGAACACCTGCGCGGCCAGGGCGTGCGCATAGGGCGACTTGCCCGGCCCGTACAGATACATGCCGCCCACGGCGCCGTACCCGAAGCCTTGATCCGAGCTGAAGCTCAACAGGGGCAGGGCGATGCCATCCATCGTCGGCGTCTGCTTCACGGGCACGAGCCCGGGCGCGGTCCGTCCGGCCGCCACGGCGCTGAGCGACAGCAGCAGGAAGAAGAGGAAGACGACAGGAGCCAGCATCGAAACCCCGTGAAGCCCCAGGGGGGCGCGTCGATTCCAGCCCGGGACAAGATGCCCTTTCCGCCCGCCTGCCCTCCAAGAGAGCAACACGGCCCCGGAAGCACCTGTCCCCCTGAATGCCCATTTTGCCTTGCCGGATGGGGGAGCCGTCAACGTGCGCGAAAGTCTCAACGAGCTCGTCAGCGAAAATTCACGGAACTGGGCCAACCGCTTGGTCCGGAGGATCGGGTCGAAAGTTCCGCCCGTGGCGGCGCGTCGGCCCCGGAACGCATTGCTCGTCCATCTGGACGGGGTTCCCAAGGCCCTCCTGGACGAAGCCATTGTTTCAGGCCAGATGCCCTTTGTTTCACATCTGGTCAGGTCTGGCGCGTATCACCTGGAGAACGCATTCTGGGGCGCGCCGACCTCCACGCCGTTCTTCCAGGCAGGGCTGCTCTACGGACTCCAGCACCCCAACCTGCCGGGCTACAGCTGGTTCGACCGGACGCTCGGCCGCAAGGTGCAGATGAATGCCCCGGCGGACGCGATGGCCATCGACGCGCGCCTGCGGGGGCACGGCCGCATGAGCCTGCTGGACCACGGCGGCCACACCTACTTCTCGCTCTTCCACGCGGGCGCCCGCAACCACATGTGCATGAGCACGCTGTCGAGCTTCAAGCTGATGGCGCGCTCGCTCTCCTACGAGATGCAGGGCCTGGGCTCGGCGCGCACGCGCGGCGCGTGGGAGTTCCTGTGTTCGCTCGGCATGGAGTCCTGGCACGCCGTGCACGAGGTGAACCAGTGGGCGCGCTCGCTCAACGACTGGCGCCATGAGCAGGGGTTCCTCCTGAGCCGCATCCTCCTCCAGCGGTTGGGCTGGAGCTTCGCGTACACCAAGTCCCTGGTGGACATGGTGCGCGGCGTGCCGCTCATCTACCTGGTGTACGGGAACTACGACGAGGTCGCGCATCGCCGGGGGCCGCGCTCGGCGCTGGCGCTGTCGGAGCTGCACCGCGTGGACGCGTCGCTGGCGGAGCTGTTCGCCGTGGCCCGCGCCGCGCCGGAGCCCTACGACGTCATCCTCCTGTCGGACCACGGGCACGTGGACAGCCTGCCCCTGGAGCAGCGCCAGGGCCGGCGCCTGGAGGCCGTGCTCTTCGAGGGCCCCACGCCGCCGCTGCATGACGACGTGTGGCGCGGGCTGCTGGACGGCAGGGCCCCCCCGGCGCCGGACACGTCCGTGCGCGAGCCCTTCCGTCCGGTGGTGGTGGAGGCCGGCAACTTCGCCCACGTCTACCTGAGCGGGCGCCCGGCGCCGCTGGAGGCGCGCGAGCTGCTGTCGCGCTACCCGGAGGTGCTGGCGCGCGCCCTGGACAATCCGGACATCGGCATGCTGGCGATGCGCCGGGGCACCGAGGCGGTGGTGGTGATGGGCGGCGGTGTCTACGGCCCGGCGGACCTGGACCGCGCGCCGCTGACCTCCGAGTACAGCCGGCACGCCGTGGCGGACTTCCTCCACGGGTTGCCGCGCATGGACACGGCGGGAGACCTGGTGCTCTTCGGCGCGGCCGTCCGGAAGGGCGGCACGGTGGGCTTCGCGTGGGAGTTCGGTTCGCACGGGGGCCTCACGCGCGTGGAGTCCGACAGCCTGGTGATGTGGCCCGCGCACGGCCCCGTGGACCTGTCCGGCCTGAGCCACTGCTCGCGGCTGCACGAGCGGCTGGCCGAGGCGTACCTGGACACCGGCTCACCCCGGAGCCTCCATTGATTCCTCGGAAGGGTGGACCATGCGGCTTCCCAATGCCGGCGGACGCACGTGGCTCAAGGTGCTGGGCGCGGTGGTGGGGCTCGCCCTGTCCGTGTTGCTGCTGTCCACCGCCTTCTTCAAGTGGAACCTGAGCGGGCAGGGCGAGCTGTTCATCCCGCGCTTCCCGCTGCGCAAGTTCGTGGACGACCTGCCGGGGCACCTGGTGTGGCTGGTGCCCTTCCTGCTGCTCCAGGCGTCGCTCGTGCCGCTGCGGGCGGTGCAGTGGCAGGCCACGCTGCGCAGGCCCATCCCGTTCCGCGACCGCTACCACCTGGTGGGCATTGGCGTCTTCGTGCACAACGCGCTGCCCGGGAAGCTGGGGGAGGTGACGCGGGCCTTCCTCCTGTCGCGCACGCAGCACGTGCCCTTCATCCGGGGCCTGGGCACCGTGGGCGTGTGCAAGCTGATGGAGTTCGCCTGCCTGATGCTGCTCGTGGCCCTGTCCTTCCTGGGCCCCTTCGGCGAGACGATGGCCCACTTCCGCGGGGAGATGAAGGTGGCCCTGTCGCTGTGCATCGGCCTGGTGGCGCTGGTGGTGCTGCTGGCCCACTGGGCGGCCCCGCTGGGCCGCTGGCTGCACCAGCGCCACAGCCTGCCCCGCGTGGACAGCTTCCTCTCCCACGTGGGCGAGGGCCTGGGCACCGCGCGCTCCTTCAAGGGCATGGCGAAGGTGTTCTTCTTCTCCATCTTCCCGGTGTTCGCCTCCGCGCTGGCGTACGGGCTCGCGCTGCGCGGCGTGCACATCCCCGGGGGCCTCTTCGCGGGCGCCGTCGTCCTGGGCGCCATCTCCCTGGGGCAGGCGCTGCCGGGCGTCCCCGCGGGCATGGGCATCTACTACTTCGTGACGAGCTGGGCGGCGCGCTCGCTGGGGGCCAACCCTGAGGACGCGGCCGCCTTCGCCACGCTGACCCACCTGGGCACCGTGCTCAGCCTGGTGTCCGTGGGCGCGTGGTCCGTGTACCGCTCCAAGCTGCGGATCCGCGACCTGCGCAAGGGCGGCCGGCTGGCCAACGCCGCCGCGCACCACGTGGCGCACGAGGCCGTGGAACCCGCGCCGCCCTGAGCCGCGAAAGGGGCGGGGCCGGAAAACAAAAAGGGCCCCGACTTGTGGTCGGGGCCCTTCTTTAACTTCATGCCCAGGAGAGGACTCGAACCTCCATGCCCTTGCAGGCGCTAGACCCTGAATCTAGTGTGTCTACCAATTCCACCACCTGGGCGGGTGGGGCGCTGCGGTGCGACGGGCGAGACGTATAAAGAACCTCTTCCGCCCGGTCAAGCACCCTTTTTCACCCTACTTCTTCAGGGGCCATTTCCCCTCGGACTCGAGCTGCCGGCGGATGGCCGGGTTCTCGTCCATGAAGGCGACCAGCGACTCCTCGGTGATCTCCACCGTGACGTCCTCGCCGCCGACCTCCGTCTGGCAGGAGAGGCGGGAGTAGGGCCGCACGTCGAAGCCCATGTCCAGGCGGTCCATCTCGTCGTCCCGCTGCTCGCTCAGCGAGTCCAGGCCCTTGCGGACCCAGACGTGGCAGGTGGAGCACCCGCACACGCCGCCGCAGCTGTGGCCCACCTGGGCCTCGCCCTTCTCCGCGGCGTCCAGCAGGGTGGTGCCCGGGGGCACGTCCACGGCGACCTCCGCCAGGGGGCTCTTGAAGGTGACCTTGGGCACGGCTCAGTACTCCTCCACGGAATGGCCGGACACCACCTGGGTGATGGCGCGGTTCATGACCCGCTCGATGAAGGCCCGGGACGCTTCATCCAGCGCGTGCAGGGCCTCCTTCACGGCCAGGTAGTCCTTGCCCCGCGCGGCCTCGCGCACGCGGTCCATGGCGGCCTGGATGGCCTCCGGCTCGCCGGCCTCCAGCAGGGCCGCGTTCTCGCGCAGCTGGCGGTCCGCTTCGGCCAGGACGCGCTCGGCGTCGACCTGCTGCTCGCGCAGCTGGCGGGCCTGGATGTCGTCCTCCGCGAAGTCGATGGAGTCGAGGAGCATCTTCTCGATCTCCTCCTCCGACAGGCCGTGGCTGGGCTTCACCGTGATGGCCTGCGCGACGCCGGTGCTCTGCTCCTTCGCGGTGACGGAGAGGATGCCGTCCGCGTCCACCTGGAAGCGCACCTCCACGCGGGCCATGCCGGCCGCCATGGGGGGAATGCCGGAGAGGGTGAAGCGCGCGAGGCTGCGGTTGTCCTGCACCAGCTCCCGCTCGCCCTGCACCACGTGCACGTCCAGGCCCGTCTGGTGGTCCTTGAACGTGGTGAACACCTGCGCCGCCGCCGTGGGGATGGTGGAGTTGCGCGGGATGAGCTTCTCCGTGATGCCGCCCATCGTCTCCAGGCCCAGCGACAGGGGGATGACGTCCAGCAGCAGCACCTCGTCCTGGCGGTTGCCGTCGGTGAGCAGGCTGGCCTGCACCGCCGCGCCCAGCGCGACGACCTGATCCGGATCGATGTCGCCCAGGGGCTCGCGGCCGAACAGCTCCGCCACGAAGCGGCGCACCGCGGGCACGCGCGTGGAGCCGCCCACCAGGATGACGCCGTCCAGCTCGCCCGGCGCCGCGCCCGCGTCCTTGAGGGCCCGCCGGCACACCGCGCCCGTCTTCGCCACGAGCGGTTGGATCCACGCCTCGAAGTCCGCGCGCGTCACCGGCTGCGAATGCCCGCCGACGGTGAGCGTCACCTCCGCCGCGTCGGTGAGCGCCTCCTTCGCGCGGCGCGCGGAGCCCAGCACCTCCGCGACCTGCTCGGGGGAGGGGGAGCCCACGCCCATCTTCTGGAGCACGCGCTCCGCGATGGCCCGGTCGAAGTCGTCGCCTCCCAGCGCGGAGTCGCCGCCGGTGGACTTCACCTCGAACACGCCGTCCTCCAGCTTGAGGATGGAGATGTCGAACGTGCCGCCGCCCAGGTCATAGACGGCGAACAAGCCCTGGCTGCCCTTGTCCAGGCCGTAGGCCAGCGCCGCCGCGGTGGGCTCGTTGAGCAGCCGCAGGACCTCCAGGCCGGCGAGCTTCCCCGCGTCGCGAGTGGCCTGGCGCTGCGCGTCGTCGAAGTAGGCGGGCACGGTGATGACGGCCTGCTCCACCTTGCCGGAGAAGTGCGCCTCCGCGCGGCGCTTCAGCGCGCGCAGGATTTCGCCGGACACCTCGATGGGCGTCACCGGCTGGCCACCGGCCACGTCGAAGCGGACCACCTGCGCGCTGGGCGCGAAGCGGTAGTGGCCCAGCTTGCGCGTCTCCGCGTCGTCCGGGCCCCGGCCCATGAAGCGCTTCACCGACACGATGGTGTCCGTGGGGGCCTCGGCCGCGAGCCTGCGCGCGCGGGCGCCCACCACCACGCCGCCGTCCTTGCCGTAGTGCACCACGGAGGGCAGCAGCAGCGAGTCGCCCTCGTCCACCGGGACGCAGCGGGGCTTGCCCTGGGTGACGGACGCCACCAGCGAGTGGGTGGTCCCCAGGTCGATGCCCACCACGTGCCCCTTCGGCTTGAGCGGGTCGTGGATCTGCAGATAGCCGTTGTTGCTCACGCGAGCACCTCCTCCTCGAACGCGTCCACCTGCTCGAGGAAGCGCGTGAAGTAGCGCACCCGCCCCAGCGCGTGCGATGCCTTTCTCACCCCGTCCGGAGAATCACCCGCTCCCTCCAGGGTCCCGAGCGCCGCCACGGCCTCCTGGAGCGCGGCCGCCTTGCGGACCGCCACGTCCTTCGCCATGACCTGGGCCCGGGGCAGGTCCCTCGCCGCGATGGCGTCGTCCAGCTCCTCGCGCAGGGTCATGACCTCCTCCAGGAACTCCAGGGGCATGTCCTTCTGCGCGCCCGCGTCCTCGCGGTCCAGGTCCACGCCGTGGAGCTTGAGCAGGTAGAAGGCCCGGCGCACCGGGTCCTTGAGCGTCTTGTAGGCCTCGTTGAGGGCGGTGGTGCCCTCCAGGGCCTGGAGCCGCTCGCGGGTGTTGCCGGGGGCGACGCGGTCCGGGTGCAGTTGGAGCGACAGCTCCCGGTACTGCTTCTCCAGGGCCGGCACATCCACGGCGTGGGCGCGGGGCAGCCCGAACACGTCGAAGTGGGTCCTCACGGTGGGGGAAGTCCTCGTCCGAATCAGGGGGGAAAACGAAATGGGGCCCGGCGCCGGGCCGGACCCCATGAAGCCCGCTCCCTGACCGACGGGGCGGGCGGGCAAGGCGTCGCGACTCAGACGGAGAAGCTCTCTCCGCAGCCGCAGGCCGCCTTCACGTTGGGATTGTTCAGCTTGAAGCCGGACGCCATCAGCGTCTGCTCGAACACCAGCTCCGTGCCGATGAGGTACAGGTAGCTCTTCGGATCCACGAAGACGCGCACGCCGTCCCGCTCGAAGACCTTGTCGCGCTCGCGGGACTTCTCCGACCACTCCATGGAGTACTGGAGGCCGGAGCACCCGCCGCCCTTCACGGCGATGCGCAAGCCGGCGTCCGGCGTCTGGCGCTCCGCCAGGAGCTCCCTGAGGCGCGCCACCGCGCTGTCCGCCAGGCCAATGCCCTTGGGGGCCGGCTTGGGAGGCGTCTGAGGGGCCTGGGTCGTCTGGGCCTGCTCGTTCATGGTGTCCTCACTCCTGGAAGAACCGCGTGCCGCTGCCTTACGCCTGACGCGACGCGCGCTTCTTCTTGAAATCCTCGATGGCCGCCTTGATGGCGTCCTCGGCCAGCACGGAGCAGTGGATCTTCACCGGGGGCAGCGCCAGCTCCCGGGCCACGTCCTTGTTGGAGATGGTCATGGCCTGATCCACCGTCTTGCCCTTCACCCACTCGGTGACGAGCGAGCTGGACGCGATGGCGGAGCCACAGCCGAAGGTCTTGAAGCGCGCGTCCTCGATGACGCCCGAGTCGCTGATCTTCAGCTGGAGGCGCATCACGTCACCGCAGGCGGGCGCGCCCACGAGGCCGGTGCCGACGTTCGGGTCGTTCTTGTCGAGCGTCCCCACGTTGCGGGGGTTCTCGTAGTGCTCGATGACCTTCTCGCTGTAAGCCATGCGTCTAACGCTCCTTCACATCCACAACGCTTGAACTGATGCGCTTCGCGGGCAACCGATGCGCGGCCAGGCGGGCGGGGGCTCTTTCCGCCGGGCCGGAAATCCAGGGAGGAGCCGGGCGCCTAGTGCGCCGTCCACTCGATGCTCTTCAGGTCGATGCCTTCCTTGGCCATCTCGTACAGGGGGCTCATGTCTCGCAACTTGCGGACTTTGTCCACCACCAGGCGGATGACGAAGTCGACCTCCTCCTCCGTGTTGAAGCGGCCCAGGCCGAAGCGGATGGAGCTGTGCGCCATGTCCTCCTCCACGCCCAGGGCGCGCAGCACGTAGGAGGGCTCCAGGGACGCGGAGGTGCACGCGGACCCGGACGACACCGCGACGTCCTTGATGGACATCATCATCGCCTCGCCCTCCACATAGGAGAACGACAGGTTCAGGCTGCCCGGCATGCGGTGCTCCAGGCTGCCGTTCACCGTGACCATGTCCAGCTGCTCCATGATGCCGGTGCGCAGCCGCTCGCGCAGGCGCAGCAGCCGCGCGGCCTCCTCGGGCAGGTCCTTCCTGGCCACCTCCGCCGCCGCGCCGAAGCCGACGATGGACGCCACGTTCAGCGTGCCGCTGCGCATGCCGCGCTCGTGGCCGCCGCCATCCACCATGGGGGCGATGCGCACGCGCGGCTTGCGGCGCACGTACAGCGCGCCCACGCCCTTGGGGCCGTACATCTTGTGGGCGCTGATGGACGCCAGGTCCACCTGCATGGCCTCCACGTCGAAGGGCACCTTGCCCACGCCCTGCACCGCGTCGCAGTGGAAGAGCACGCCCCGCTGCCGGCACAGCCTGCCAATCTCGGCCACCGGCTGGAGCACGCCGATCTCGTTGTTGGCGAACATGATGGAGACGAGCACCGTCTTCGGCGTCATCGCGGCGGCCAGCTTCTCCAGGCTCACGCGGCCATCCGCCTCCACGTCCAGGTAGGTGACGCGCGCGCCGCCCGTCGGCAGCTCCGCCCACTTCTTGTACGTGTCGTCCGCCTCGATGTTGAACTTCGCGGACAGCTCCGCCAGCTCCTCGGGGGACACGTCGCGCTCCGCCAGCTGGCCCAGCCGCAGCAGCTTGAGCTCATCCAGCCGCTCCTGGCGCACGCGCTCCAGGCGCTTGCAGGTGTCCAGGACCGCCTTGTGCTCCGTCTTCAGGGTGATGATGTGGTCGCCCTTGGACTTGTAGAATTCGATGACGCCCTTGATGGCCAGGTTGTCGGACTCCGTGGCGCCGGAGGTGAAGACGATCTCCTTCTCCGACGCGCCGATCAGCTCCGCCACCTGCCGGCGCGCCTTCTCCACCGCGGCCTCGGCCTTCCAGCCGAACGCGTGGTTGCGGCTGGCCGCGTTGCCAAAGTCCTCGCGGAGGTAGGGCAACATCGCTTCCAGCACCCGCGGGTCGAGCGGGGTGGTCGCGTGGTTGTCCATGTAGATGGGCAGGTTCAGCATGGCTTCCTCGGAAGAAGTGACGCGGGAGGGTGGAACATCCCTCCGCTCCCCGGCGACGCGGTGGGTCCGCGCGCAGCGGCAGGGTCTACATGGGCCCACACGAATGTGGACCGGACTGGTCAATTATAAAATCGACCCCCCTCGGGTCAAGGGAACATAAGGCGAGGAGCCCCCATCCGCGACGCGCCGGGTCGTGGTTCAACACCTCGCCGGAGTGGCGCGCTCGGACCGCGCCGTCCTGGGGCGGGCTGATCCGAAACGGTGCTTCGCGCGCCCATAAGTGCCCGTTTCGTGGCCCCGCGGGGCATGGCCGGGCGCCTGCACTGGAGCGGCCGCGGAGGGTACGCACATGAGCGCCAACGCGAAGTCACACGCCCGGGGCAACGGTCAGGATCCGCAGCTGGAGGGGACGGGGCGGCCGTCGTTGATCCGCCTGGAGGGGGGCCTGGAGCGCTCCCGCTACGCGGACGGGTGGCGGGCGGGCAAGCCGGCGGAGGACCCGGAGAAGGTGAAGCGCTGGGGGCTCATCACCGCGCGGCCCAGCGAGTTCCTCATCCACATGCGCCGGGGCCGGGTGCGCGAGGTGAGCGGGCAGGGCGCCAGCTGCTTCAAGCTGCCGGGGGACTCGGTGGCCATCGTGCCCACCAGCATCCAGCGGCTCCAGTTCACCGCGGAGCAGGTGACGAGCGAGAAGGTGGGCGTGGCGGTGACGGGGCTCGCGGTGTACCGCATCGCGGATCCGCTGGTGGCCTTCCGGATGCTCAACTTCAGCTACCCGGAGCGGGCGCAGGAGAAGCTGGCGGAGCTGCTCCGGGAGATGTTCGTGGGCGCGGCGCGCAGGCTGGTGGCCAACCTCGCCGTGGAGGAGTGCCTGTCTCGGCGCAAGGAGGGCATCGCGGAGGAGCTGATGCGGGAGATCGCCCCCGTGCTCTCCGGCCGGGGCCGGCTGGAGGACCGCACCGACTCCGGCTGGGGCGTGCTGCTGGACACGATTGAGATCCAGGACGTGCGCGTGCTGTCCGCCGCCGTCTTCGAACACATGCAGGCGCGCTTCCGCCGCGAACAGGAGCGGCAGGCGCGCGAGGCGGAGCTCGCCAAGGAGCGCTTCGTCCGGCGCGAGGAGACGGAGGCCGAGCGCGTGCTCAACCTCCAGAAGCTCGCCGCGCGCGAGGAGGTGCGCCAGCGCACGCAGGCCACCGACGAACAGGCGCGGCTGGAGCAGTTGGCGGTGGAGGCGCGCCTCGCGCAGGCGAAGATGGAGCAGGTGCGCCAACAGCAGCAGGAGCGCACGGCGGTGGAGCGCGAGATGGCGCTCGCGAAGCTGGGCGCCGACGAGGAGGTGCGCCAGCGGACCCAGTCCCTGGCGGAGCAGGCCCGCCTGGAGGCGCTGGCCACCGACGCGCGGCTGGAGGAGGCGCGGCTCACCAGCGAACGTCAGCTCACGTACAACCGCGCGCAGGGCGCGCTGGAGCAGCTTCGCTGGGAGCAGGAGGCGGAGGCCGCCAAGGCCCAGGTGGAACTGGAGCGCATGCGCCGCCAGCAGGAGGCCGAGGCCACCCTGCACGCGCTGCGGGTCGAGGAGGCCCGGCAGGAAGCCGAGCAGCTGTCCGCCCGGCTCCAGGTGCTCCTGGCGAAGCAGTCCATCGCGGAGGCGGAGGCCGGCATCGCGGAGCTGGAGCTGCGGCGCACGCGGGCGCAGCAGGGCCTGGAGATGGAGCGCGCGAAGGCGCTGCGTGAGATTGAGAACACGGTGAGTCCGGAGGTCATCCAGCTGACCGTGGCCCGGCAGCTCCCACAGGTGGCGGCGGCCTTCCAGCAGCGGATGGGGGAGGTCCACGTGACGGCGGTGGATGGCGCGAACCCCTTTGGCTACATCGCCGCCGCCGTGGAGGGCGTGATGGGGCTGGCCCGCTCCGCGGGCTTGAACGTGCCTGCCTCCCCGCCGCGGGTGCCGGTGGGGTAGCCGCGTCCCCGGCCTCCGCATATAGAAGGGAGCCTCCCGGTCCGGGATGCGCGGGGAGTCGAGGCACGCATGGACATGAAGAAGCTGACGGTGGCGGCGGTGCTGGCGGGCGTGGTGGTGGCCGTGGTGCCGTGGTTCCTGCCCACCGGCCCGAGCGCCGGCCTGGACGCGGCCCGGTTCCTGGAGTCGGGCAGCCTGGCCTGGGGCGCGCTGGTGGTGTTCGCCGGCGGCCTGCTCACCGCGATGACGCCGTGCGTGTACCCGCTCATCCCCATCACCGTGTCGGTGTTCGGCGCGCGCAAGGCGGAAGGGCGGGGCCGCTCGCTGGCGCTGACCTCCGCGTACATCGTGGGCATGGGCGTCGTGTTCAGCGCGCTGGGCATCCTGGCGGCGAAGACGGGCCAGGCCTTCGGCTCCATGTTGGGCAGCCCCGCGGTGGTGATGGGGCTGGCGCTGTTCCTCCTGCTGCTGGCCTCGTCCATGTTCGGCGCGTTCGAGCTGGCGCTGCCGTCGGCGATGCAGACGAAGCTGAGCAACGTGGGCGGCACCGGCCTCGCGGGCGCGTTCATCATGGGCAGCGTGTCCGGGTTCCTCGCGGCGCCTTGCACGGGCCCCGTGCTCACGGGCCTGCTGGCCTTCGTGGCGAAGTCCGCCAACACGACGCTGGGCGCGGCGCTGCTGTTCATCTACGCGCTGGGCATCGGCGTGCCGTTCTTCCTCATCGGCGTGTTCACGGTGCGGCTGCCGCGCGGTGGCGTGTGGATGGAGTGGGTGAAGAGCGTGCTGGGCATCATGCTGGTGGCGCTCGCGTTCTCGTACGTGAAGGATGCCTTCCCCTGGGCGCGCGACACGGTGAAGGCGCTGGGGGCGGAGGTGGGGCAGGTGCCCGGCGCGGTCGTCGCCGCGCTGCTGGTGACGGTGGGCGTCCTCCTGGGCGCGGTGCACCGCTCGTTCAAGGAGGGCGCGCGCGACTTCGGCTTCAAGGCGCTGGGCGTGGCGCTGGTGGTGGGCGCGCTGGTGGTGCGCGGCGGCGCGCTGGACGCGCGGCCCACGGGGGAGCTCTGGGTGCGCATGGGGCTCGTGGCGCCTCCGGCCGCGCCGGCCTGGCAGTGGCACCACGTGATGCCGCCGAAGTCGGCCACGTTCGACGCGGGCCAGTTCGAACGGGTGCTCGCGGCCGCGAAGAAGGAAGGCCGTCCGGTGCTCATCGACTTCTTCGCGGACTGGTGCGCGGCCTGCAAGGAGCTGGACCGGCACACCTACCCGTCGAGCGAGGTCATCTCCCAGGCGGAGGACGGGCACTTCCTCACCATCAAGATCGACGCGACGAACAGCGAGGACCGCCTGGACGCGCTGATGGAGCAGCTGGGCGTGGAGGGCCTGCCCACGGTGGCGTTCGTGAACCCGGATGGCACGGTGCTGAAGAACCCGCGCGTGACGGGGTTCCTGGAGCCCGTGCCCTTCGCGGCGGAGATGCAGAAGGCGGTGCAGTAGGAGGCCACCGCTGGCCGCCGCTCAGCGGTAGTTCTCCCAGCCCAGCCGCCCCCGGCTCGCCAGCACGCGCTCGATCATCAGCTCGTGCAGCGTGAGGAGCGGCTTCGCCACGTCCGCGCCCTCCAGCCGCGCGAGCGCGCCGGCCATGGCCTCCAGCGTGGACATCCCGTCGGGGTGCGGCGGCCGTCGCAGGCGGCGCGTGTCCGGCCCCGGGGGCGGCAGCCTCAGGCCCGGCAGCCGGCGCAGGGCGGGCACCCGCTGCATCATTCGCCGCGCCTGGGCCCAGCTCCCGTCGATGACGATGAGCCGCTTGGGCGGAGGGCCCTCCGCCTCCGGCGCGTCGGGGAACAGCAGCCAGGTGTCCGGGGTGTCCAGCACCGCCGCGTCGAACGGCGACCCGGGCGCGCCATAGGAGACGATGCCGCAGCGGGGCAGGGCCAGCGCCGCGATGCGCGCGGTGTTGGTGCTCTTCTGCGACTCCTTGTGGTGCCGGATGACGAGCAGCTCCGTGCGCGTGGGGACCACGGGCACGTCCGCGCACAGGCACCACGCCGTGGGCAGGTAGCACCGCTCACAGCGGCCGGCGAGGTCCTCCGGGGTGCGCGACCTCATTTCGTCGCGGTGCGGTAGCGCTCCATCAGGGTCCGCGCCTCCCGCAGCTTCTCCTCGACGAAGCGGTCGTCCGCGTCCGGTTCGTATTCCGCGTCCGGAGGGTCCAGTTGGAAGAGGGCGGACAGGCTGGCGGGGGCGACCTCCAGCCACTCGGAGGTGCGGTTCAGCGCGGCCTGGCGGCGCCCGGCGAAGGTCTCCGGTCCGTCCTCCGGCCCACACCGGCAGATGCGCGCCGAGTCCCCCGACACGTCCACGTAGAGGCCCAGCACCTCCGCGTCCACCTCCGCCGCCAGCGCGCAGGTGGCCTCGCTGACGTAGGCCGCCATGGCCTGCGCCGCCGAGCGCTCCGTCAGCGAACGCACCAGGTACACCTGCCACCCGGCCTCCGTCAGCGCCCCGGCCTCGCTCAGCGGGGCCAGCTCCGCCGGGGGCGCCTGGATGCGCGACAAGAGCCGGCGCACGGGGACCTCCAGCCGCTCGAGCCGGGCGTTCGACGCGGGGCAGAAGAAGACCACGCGGTACTCTCGGCTGTCGGCGGCGGTTTCCATGGGCATACGGCGGTGCCCAAGAGGACCAAATGACTCCCCAGGCACGCAAGGGGGAGTTTCAGCCCCGGGGCGCTTCCCTCGGCCGCCCCCACCATGAGCGACGGTCCCGGCCCGCTCCCTCGCTCCCCAAGGCCGTTGAGCCTCGGCAAGGGGGCACGGGCCGCGCCGCGAAGCGACCCAGCGGGAGGTGTCACCCAAGGCTGACGCACCAGAAGGGGCATGCGCGGGCCGCGCGCCCGGCGCGGATCCACCCGGCGCGAATATCCTCCGGAGCCAGCGAACGGCTGGGGCATGCTGGACGCCCTTTTTCACGCCGGGCGGGGCGCGCGCCACCCGGAGGCAATACACACCCATGGAGAGGAATTGATCCGGGAGTGCCTGGATGTCTGTCTATTCCATGCAATGAATTGGCGTCTGCTTGAAGTGTTCCAGTCGCACTGCCAGATGTGACGCCGGGTGAATCGCGCGCGCGTTTGTCGCATCCGTGAGAAAAAAAGAATCCGACCCTCGGCGTTCTCTGAGGGAAGGGAGGCGGTCGCATGGTGCCAGGGAGGGAGGAGCCGCCGGTCAGGGAGGGCTCTGGAGGGGAATTCGCCGCTTTCGCGATCCGCCATCAGCCGGTGCTGGTCGCCATCGCGCGCAACGTCTGTGGCAAGAGTGCCAGCGATTGCGACGACCTGGTGCAGGACGTGCTGCTGCGGGCGTTGTTGCAATGGGAGCGGCTCAAGCGCTGGCCGGAGCCCGCGCGTCGCGCGTGGCTGGTGCGCGTGCTGCACAACCGGTTCCTGGATCAGTGCCGGCGCCAGGGCGCGGAGACGGACCGGCGGGTGGACCTGCACAACGTGCACATGCTCTTCGAGGATCCGGAGGACGCGCCGGAGCCCGAGCAGTGGGAGTGCGTCACGGAGGACGAATTGCGCCAGGCGGTGGCCCGGCTCAACGAGAAGCTTCGCCAGGCGTTCGAACTGCACGCGCGCGGCCTGCGCCACGCGGAGATCGCCCGGCGGATGAACACCCCCAGCGCGGGAACGGTGGGCACGTGGCTCTTCCACGCCCGCCGCCGCCTCAAGGTCATGCTCCACGACACCGCGGAACGCCGCCGGCAGGAGAGGGAACGATGAGCACCGCGTGTGAGGACCTGCGGCCCTTCCTGGACGGCGAGCTGTCCGCGGAGGACCAGCGCCGCGTCCGGGGCCACCTGGCCCGCTGCGACGTCTGCGCCGGGCGCTTCCATGACCTGTTGCAACTGGAGATGCTCGCGCGGCTGGCGCTGGAGGACGCCGCGGAGAGCGAGCGCTGGGTGTCCGCCCGGCAGGCCCGTGACACGGTGCCGGGCTCCTGGGACGACGAGGTCCCGGCGCACTGGCCCGGGGGCGTCCTCCCGGAGCACGCCCCGCCGCCTCCGGACCGCGAGGGCCGGGCCTGGCACCAGGGCGCGCGCCGCTTCCGCCGCCGGTGTCCGGGGTGCGCCTCCTGCTGCCCCTGGTTCGCGCGGGAGGAGGACGTGGAGGCGGTCAGCGCCCCGCGTTGGCCCTGTCCTCGCGCGAGCCGGTCCGGGGGGACGCTCCTGCGGCCCCGCTCGCGCCGCTGAAGCCGCGGAGGTCTGCCTGCTCCTCCCCGTGGGGCAGGCGGAGGGACGCGCGGCGGACCTTCGGGGAAGAAGCCCCAAGGATTGATTCCGCCCGCGTTTCGACAGGGACGGGAGGCGGCTGCCCGGGACGGGGCCTGGCGCACAATGGATCTCTGGTGCAAGAAGCTCTACCGGTTCCTGGATGGCGAGCTGGAGTCAGGCGACGAGGAGCACTTCCGGCTCCACCTGGCCCTCTGCCGCGCGTGCGCCAGCGGGCTGCATGACGCCATGCAGCTGGAGATGCTCAGCGTCCAGGCCCTCTGCGGCGCCGTGGCCCACAACGACGCGCCCCCGCCTCCGGCCCCCGCCCGCCAACGGGTCGCGCTCCGCCTCGGCCTGCTGCGCGGTTGGCGGGGGCGGACGCTGGGGGCGCTGCTGGCGATGGGGTTGGGGGCGGCCGCCGCGCTGTTCACGGGCTTCCCCTCCCGGATGGCGGATGCGTGGCGGGCGGATGCGTCGGGCCGGGAGCTGGAGGCGCGCATCGCCTACCCGGCCGCGGACCGGTACCTGCCCTACGTCCCCGTCCGGACGGGGGCGGTGGGGGACCGGACCGGGCTGCCCGCCGAACCTCCCGTGCCCCTGCGCACCCTGGCCGCGCTGGAGGAGCAGGGGGACCTGCACGGCATCGCGGCGGCATACCTGGTGCGCGGCGAGCTGCGTCAGGCCGCGGACTTCCTGGCGCGCAGCGCGCCCTCGGTGGACCGGGACAGCGACCGCGCCGTGGTGGCGATGGCGGCCGGCGACCTGCGGGGGGCGCTGGAGCTGCTGGAGGGCGTGTTGCGTCAGGCACCCGACCATCCCCAGGCCCTGTGGAACCGGGCGCTGGTGCTCCGGGCGATGGGCCTGCCCCTCCAGGCGGCGGAGGCCTTCGAATCCGTGGCCCGCCGGGGGGAGCCCGGGTGGAGCGAGGAAGCCGGAATCCGGGCCCGCGCCCTGCGGCAGGCGGGCCACTTCCTGAATTGAGGTCGCCGCGACCCAAGGATTCTGGCGGTCGGCGTCTAATTATCGAGGCGCGGCGTGGCGGTGGCGACGGTGGCGGGATGGAAACACCGCACCCAGGGGGACGCGATGTACCGCATCGATGCGTGGAGCCAGGGGGACGGCGCGATGTGGGCGCCCGGTTCCAACGGGGGCGCGGGTGTGCGGACGGAGGACGCGGTCCGGGAGCCGGGGAACGACCGGACCGAGGATGAGGGGGACGGGGAAGCGGTCTCCCAGCAGGAAGGGGAGGCGTCGCTCTTCGAGTTCGATGAAAGCGACCTGGACGGGGTCGCCAGCTACTGACGTGACGGCGCGCGCGGTTGGGTGTCCGCGCTCCATGCGGCTTTCGGGGGAAGGCCGCCCGCTTCCAGTGGATCCACCGGCCGTGAAGGCCGGGTTGGGTCCCGGAGTTCCGGACCGGGGGGGACGGGGCCCGGAAGCGAGCAGGAGCGAGGTCGTCCGAGCGGGTGAGCAGGTGGGATGCGCCCCAGGCCCTCTGCTCCCGGATCCTTCAGGGTTCCGGGAGCGGGGGGCTTCGGTTTTTCGCGCGCTAAGCTCCCGGCCTCCTTCCCGACCTGGAGTTCCCGACATGATGCGTTGGCCCGCGGCAGTCCTGTCCGCCTTGAGCCTGGGGTGTCTGGTGGCCTGTGCCACCGCGCCCGTGCGTGACACCCCCGTTGCTGCCTCCACCCGTGTGCCTCCTCCGTCCCAGGCGCTGGCGCTTCGCGAGTCCTGGCTGGCGGGGCGGCACGCGCTGCTGCTCGACATGATGCGGCGGCACGGCGTGGGCATGTGGGTGGTCATCAACGAGGAGTTCCACGATGACCCGCTGACGGCCTGGGTCGCGCCGCCGCTGCCCTACGCGGGCAACCGCGACGTGTTCGTCTTCGTGGACGCGGGCGACGCGGGGCTCAAGAGAATCGCGCTGACGGGCTACGCCACGGAGGCCGTGACGCGGTTCTTCGAGATGCCCGCCGTGGAGCGCAAGCAGGAGGAGGCGCTCGCGGAGCTGGACGCGCGCTACCGCCCGCGCACCATCGCGCTGGGCATGGATGGCCGGCGCGGGGTGACGCGCAGCCTGACGCATGGCAGCTACCGGTGGCTGGTGGAGGCGCTGGGCGCCTCCGCGGAGGCCCGCTTCGTGAGCGCGGCGCCGCTCATCGAGGAGTACCTGGACACGCGGCTGCCCGGCGAGTTCGAGCCGTACCGCGACCTGGTGGCGCTGACGGAGTCGCTGGTGAAGCGCGCGCTCTCCAACGAAGTGGTGGTGCCTGGGAAGACGACGGTGGGGGACGTGCGCCGCTGGCTGTACGACGCGCTGTGGGAGGCGCGTGTGGGCACGTGGTTCGAGCCGGACCTGCGCGTGCAGCGCCAGGGCATGAAGGACGGCTTCTCGCGTGGGTTCCTGGCCGTCGCGGACGAGGCGGTGGTCATCCAGCGCGGGGACCTGGTGCACGTGGACTTCGGCATCACGGCGTTGGGCTTGAGCACGGACTGGCAGAAGATGGCCTACGTGCTCAAGGAGGGGGAACAGGACGCGCCGGAGGGGCTGAAGCGCGCGCTGACCAACACCCAGGCGCTCCAGGACGCGCTGATGCTGCGGGCGTCGCGGCCGGGGCGCTCGTCGGCGGATGTCTACGACGACACCCTGGCGGAGATGAAGGCGAAGGGCATCGAGGCGAAGGTGTACAGCCACCCGCTGGGCGCGCAGGGCCATGCGCTGGGGGCCTCCATCGACTTCCGCGCGGCCTCGCGTCAGGAAGCGCCCCGGTTGCTGCGCAAGGGCTCCTATCTCGCGGTCGAGCTCAACACCGTCACCGCCGTGCCAGAGTGGGGCGGCCAGCAGGTGGCGGTGATGCAGGAAGATCCGGCGTACCTGACGGACGAGGGCTGGAGGTTCTTCGTGCCGCGGCAGGACGCCTTCTATCTCATCCACTGAGGACACGAAGGGAGCGGAAGCGATGCGCATGGACAGGCCATGGACGTCAATCAACAGGAGGGAGGGCCGCGCGCGGTTCGCGCTGGCGCTCCTGTGGGGCATGGCGGGGGGCGCGGGCTGCACCGCCTCCGCCGCCGATGAAGCCTCCTCGGAAGCCCCCCAGCGTCAGGAGCGCCCCCTGGCCGCGGAGGCCACGCTGCGTCCTCCGCGCAGGGTGGACAGCCTGTTGAGCCTGTTCGACCAGACGGCCTCGGTGGTGGAGGGCGAAGTCACGGACATCCGCTCGGAGTACTCACCGCGCACGGGCCCGTGGACGGTGGTGACGCTGGGCAACGTGCGGGCGCACCTGGGCACAGCCCCCCGGGAGGTCCAGCTCAAGCAGGCCGGAGGGCTGCTCCCGGACGGACGGCGGCTGGTGATCAGCCACGTGCCCCGCTTCGTCCAGGGGGCGCGCTACGTCGTCTTCCTGCGCAACACCGGTTGGAGCCTGTCTCCCGTCCTGGATGAGCATGCCTTCCGCGTGGAGACGGTGGCGGGCCGGGAGGTGCTCGTCGGAGCCGAAGGCGGACTCGTGTCCGGCATGGACTCCGAGGGCGTGCGGCAGACGGCGCCGGTGTTCGAGACCGTGGATCTGATGGGCGTGCGGCCGGCGCTGCGCGCGGGGGCGGAGGGCCGGAAGGCGCCGGAGGCACTGGGGCGTGAGGCCTTCCTGTCGCTGCTCCAGAACCACCTGCGCGCGCGGGGGCTCACCGTGGAGGGGACGTTCCGAGCGGAGCCCGTTACCGCCGCGTCGTCCCTGTCCGTGGCGGTGGCGCCCGCGCCGGCGCGGGGCCCCGCGTCCGGCATCGTTCCCCTTCAGCCCGAGCGGGACGTCCCGCCCGGCCAGCCGTGATGAGGTTCGCCATGAGGTCAACGCAACTCGCGGGCATCGTCGCGGCGCTGGCGCTGGGCGGCATGGAGGCGGAAGCCGCCGCCTGGGACACGTGCAACGGGCTGCCGGTGAAGTGGTACGCCGGGCCGGCCGTGTATCGCAACCGGTGCAGCATCCCGGACTCCGGCAACGTCAACACGGCGTACTGGAACGGCCTGCGGCAGTGGGATGACCTGTCGCGCATCGTCAGCGCCTTCAACGTGAACCCGGTGACGGACTGCTCGCTGGACCACAGCGACGGGCAGAACGAGATCGGCCTGTGCGACCGGGCGGCGATCGACGGGAACAACGGCGTGACGTACTCCACGGTGGGGCTGTGCTTCATCGGGAGCAACGGCATCGACGAAGCGGACGTCTGCATCGCCAGCGACCTGGACTTCACGCCGCGCACCGGGAATGCGTTCGGCACGTCGGGGCGAAGCACGTTCGTGCATGAGGCGGGACACTTCTTCGGCTTCAAGCACGAGGGCGGGCACAGCATCCTGCGCACGTCCCCGCCGCACCTGGTGACGGGAGGCTATGAGTCCTCCACGCTGTGGCCCACGAACGCACAGGGCATGAACACGCTGTATGGCTATGCGCAGTCGAAGCCGAACCTGCTGCCCTCCTCGATGGGCGTGGTGGGGGATGTGGCGCAGACGCTGGATCCCGCGGGCACCCGGGCCGTGTGCCGGGGCTCGGCGCAGAGCGTGAAGTTCTACGTGGGCAACATGGGCAACGCGGCGGTGTCTTCGTACACGCTGCGCGTGCGCCTGAGCCCGACGGCCCCTCCGACTGGCTACTACGAGTCCAGCACCACCGTGGCCACGTACAACCACTCGCTGGGCGCGTTCGCGGAGGGCACCTATTCGCTGGGGTTCACGGTGCCCGCCGGGCTGCCCTTCAACACGTATTACATCTACCTGGACATGGATCCGGAGGGGGCGGTGGACGAGCTGCGTGAGAACGACAACTCCACCGTCAGCGCGATGCTCCTGCGGGTGGGGTGCTGAGCTTGCGAGCCATGGCCCTGATGGGGAGCCTGCTCCTGGGCGCCTGCGCGACGCCCAGGCAGGAGCAGGCGTCGTCACGCGACGCGCTCAGGGCCACGCCTGAGTCAACGGCCGCCGCCGAGCGTCCCCAGCCTCCTGGCCCGGTCACGGTACGCACGCACGAGGGCACCTACGCGGCCCCATCCGTGATGCTCGTCGCCACGTTCCTGGCGAGTCCTCCCATGCGCCTCCTCTTGGTTTCGGTGCGCGCGGAGTCAGGGAGCGGGGCGAAATGGCACATCGTCATGGGGGTGGATGAGACGTTCCTGAAGACGAAGCGAGCCACCGCGCGGCTCATCCCCGCGCAGGGGTTGGGTCCGGGGCTCGCGTTGGTGGAGTTCCAGTCTGGCTCAGGGCCCTGGATGGTGTTCGCGGACGGGACCCTGGAGCTGACCGCCACCGGTCAGGAGGTCCGAGGCACGGCGCGGCCGAAGTCCGGGAGCGAGTTCGCGACGTTCGAGGGTCCCCTCACGCTCGAATGCTGGGTGCCACCCGAGTGGTTGAACGGAGCGGGCGCGCAAGGGGCACCGCCGCCGACCCCCGTCGCGTCCGAACCAGAAGAGATGCCGGTCCGAGTGCTCGATACGGCACTGGCCACGCCGCAATGTCAGGCCATGGCGGACGCCTTGCGCTGAGCCGCGCCTGACCCCGTGGGCCCGTCCGGAAGGGCTCACGGGGGCGGGCCGCGTCACTCCGCGTCGCGTCCGCTCACCTCCGCCCAGGTCAGTCCGAAGCGCGCCAGGTATTTCCGCAGCCTGTCCGCGTCGTTGACGCTCTTCTTCTGCGCGCGGGACTGGGCGAACAGCGTCCGGCCCGCGTCCGACAAGGAGCGCGCGGCGCGGCACACGCTGACCACGTCCGCGAGCTGCACACGGTCGAAGCGATCCAGCTCCGCCGCGCGCTCGGGGCCCAGCACCTCCATCAACACGGACTCATTCCCTGAAGCAGCCGCCCCCGCGGGCCGCCACTGCGCGCGCAGCCGCTCCAGCTCCTCGTCCACCACCTCGCGCGTCATCCTCCCGCCGGCCGCCAGCGTGGACATGCGCAGCACGGCGGCGTTGAGGTCCCGGAAGTTGCCGCTCCAGCGGGCCTCGGGGGAGGTGGCGAAGCGCAGGAAGTGCTCCTGGGCCTCCCGGCTCATCGTCACCCGCGTGCCGAGCGCCTGGGAGGCCTGGTCCAGCTCGTAGAGCAGGTTGGGCGCGATGTCCTCCGGACGCTCGCGCAGCGCGGGCAGCCGGAAGGTCCACAGGTTGATGCGCGCGAGCAGGTCCTCGCGGAAGCGTCCCCGCTCCACGTCCAGCTGGAGGTCGCGGTTCGTGCCCGCGATGAGCTGGAAGTCGCTCTCCGCCTCCTTGTCTGCGCCCACGGGCAGGAACCGCTTGTCCTCCAGCGCGCGCAGGAGCATGGCCTGCTCGTCCGGGCCCAGCTCTCCAATCTCATCCAGGAACAGCACGCCCCCGTGGGCCTGTCGCATCAGCCCGGGCCGGTCTCCCGCCGCGCCCGTGAACGCGCCCTTCACGTGGCCGAAGAGCGTGGACATCGCGCCGTCGCCGCGCAGCGTGGCGCAGTTGAGATCCACGAATGGTCCCGCCACCTGGTTGCGCGCCTTCTTCAACGCGTAGATGCGCCTGGCGAGCTGCGACTTGCCCGCGCCCGTGGGCCCTGTCAGCAGCAGCGGCGCGCGGGACTGCACGGCCACCTGCTCGATCCGTTCGATGAGGCGGTTGAACGCGGCGTTGTGCGTGTCGATGCCGGACTTGAGGAACGACAGGCCCTCGCGCTGCTGCTGCTGGAAGCGCGCCGCCAGCGTGTCGTAGTTCGACAGGTCCAGGTCGATGAGCGCGTGCGTGCCCACGGTGCCGTGCTCACGGCCCCGGCCCGGCGCCGTCTGCACCAGCCGGCCCGGAATCAGCCGGCTCTCCACCAGCAGGAACATGCAGATCTGCGCGATGTGCGTCCCCGTGGTGATGTGCACCAGGTAGTCCTCTTCCTCCGGATGGAAGGCGTGCGCGCGCACGTGGTCCAGGAGCGCGCCGTACGTCTCCTCCAGGTTCCATGGGTCGCGGAGGGGCAGCGGCGTCAGCCGCACCTGCGTCTCCGGGGACACCTGCGCGATGTCCTCCTGGAGCAGCGCGGCCAGCGCTGACGCCTGGGGCGGATGCAGCAGCTCCAGCCGGTGCACCAGCAGGTCCTCCTGCTGGCACAGCGCCACCGTGGGCCGCCACCGCGCCCAGCGCTGCGCCCCCATCCCCGTGTCCAGCGTCGTCCCCAGCATCCCGATGACGACGGTCCGCCGCGCCCTGCCTTTTTGAGCCATCAGGATAGGTATTTATCCCATGGGATATGGATTTCCATCCCCGAACAGGGGCTCCCTCGGAGACGGCGTTGGCACGGCGGGTGCTCTAGCTCCCCCACGTGACCGGGACAGCAAGCCCGAGTCGAACGACCGAAAGGTGCAGACCATGGACCGCGTGAACACGAACTACGAGGTGCTGTCGGACGAGGCGGGCCGCCCCATCAAGGCGTGGACGGTGGGGGTGCCGTTCGAGGACGAGGCGAAGAAGCAGCTTCGCAACCTCCGGGGCCTGCCCTTCATCCACAAGTGGGTCGCGGTGATGCCGGACGTGCACCGCGGTTACGGCGCGACGGTCGGGAGCGTGGTGCCCACGGTGGGCGCGGTGGTTCCGGCGGCGGTGGGCGTGGACATCGGATGCGGGATGATCGCCGTGCGCACGACGCTGCGCGCGTCGCAGCTGCCGGACTCGCTGCGCGGGGTGCGCTCCGCCATCGAAGCGGCGGTGCCGCACGGCCGGACGGACAACGGCGGCCGCAATGACCGCGGGGCGTGGAAGGACTCGCCCGTGACGCATACGGATGCGTGGGCGGCGCTCGCGAAGGGGTACGCGCAGATCATCGCCAAGCACCCGCGCATCGGCCGTGGGCCGGAGCTCGCGCACCTGGGGACGCTGGGGACGGGGAACCACTTCATCGAGCTGTGCCTCGATGAGTCGGACGGCGTGTGGCTGATGCTGCACTCCGGGTCGCGCGGGGTGGGTAACCGCATCGGAAGCCACTTCATCGAGCTGGCGAAGGAGGACATGCGCCGCTTCTATGTCCACCTGCCGGACGCGGACCTGGCGTACCTGCCGGAGGGGACGGAGCACTTCGATGACTACGTGTTCGCGGTGAGCTGGGCGCAGGACTACGCGGCGATGAACCGCGAGCTCATGCTGCGCTCGGCGGTGGATGCCCTGAAGGCGAGCGGTGAGCTGCCTCCGTTCGAGCTCTCCGAGTCGGCGGTGAACTGCCACCACAACTACATCTCGCGTGAGCACCACTTCGGAAAGAACTGCTTCGTGACCCGCAAGGGCGCGGTGCGGGCGCGCGAGGGCGACATGGGAATCATCCCCGGAAGCATGGGGGCCCGTTCCTACATCGTCCGCGGGAAGGGAAACGCGGATGCGTTCCATTCGTGCAGCCATGGCGCGGGCCGCGTGATGTCGCGGGAAGCGGCGAAGAAGCGCTTCACGCTGGAGGACCACGCGAAGGCGACGGCGGGCGTGGAGTGCCGCAAGGACGTGGATGTGATTGACGAGACGCCCGCCGCGTACAAGCCCATCGACGCCGTGATGGCCGCGCAGGCGGACCTGGTGGAGGTCGTCCACACGCTCAAGCAGGTGGTGTGCGTGAAGGGATAGCTCCCCCCGAAGTCCTTCCCACCCGCCACCCCGCGGAGGTGCCCATGCCGGGATGAATCCATCGAGGCGCCCGTTCCCCCACGGAGGTCCGCGCAAGCGGCCGTGATGGCGGGGGAGCGGGCGCCGCTATTTTTTAATCAGGGATGGGATGCTGCATCCGTCCGCGAGCGCGCAAAGGAGCACGACGCACATGGTCCGCATTGATGGTTCACAGGGAGAAGGGGGCGGCCAGGTGCTGCGCACCGCGCTGGCGCTGTCGCTGGTGACGGGGACGCCGTTCGAGATGATCAACGTGCGTGCCGGCCGCGCGAAGCCGGGCCTGCTCCGGCAGCACCTCACCGGGCTCAAGGCCGCGGAGGCCGTGGGGGCCGCGGAGGTGACGGGCGCGGAGCTGCGCTCCCAGCGGTTGACCTTCCGCCCGCGAGCGTTGACGGCGGGCAATTATCACTTCGCGGTGGGGACGGCGGGCAGCGCGACGCTGGTGCTCCAGACGGTGCTGCCCGCGCTCCTGCACGCCGAAGGCCCGTCCACGTTGATGCTGGAGGGCGGAACGCACAACCCGGCCGCGCCGCCGTTCGAATTCCTGGAGAAGACCTACCTTCCGCTGCTGCGCCGCATGGGCCCGCGCGTGGACGTGGCGCTGGAGCGGCCCGGCTTCTACCCGGCCGGAGGTGGGCGCTTCCGCGTGGACATCCACCCGGCGAAGCTCCAGCCGCTCCAGTTGATGGAGCGGGGGCGGGTGCTGCGCACGGAGGCCGTGGCCCAGGTGGCCTCCATTCCCTTCGACGTGGCGAGGCGCGAGTTGGAGACCGTGGCCCAGGTGCTGAAGCTGCGGCCCGACCAGCAGCGGCCCGAAGAGCTCAAGCGCGCCTTCGGTCCGGGCAACGTGCTGCGCGTGGAGGTGGAGAGCGAGCACGTCACGGAGGTGTTCACCGGCTTCGGCGAGCGAGGCAAGCGCGCCGAGGTGGTGGCGGAGGACGTCGCCTCCGAAGTGAAGCGCTACCTGGACGCGGGGGTCCCGGTGGGCGAGCACCTGTGTGATCAGCTCCTGCTGCTGCTCGCCCTGGCGAAGGGCGGACGCTTCCGCACGCTGGCGTTGGACAGCCATGCGCACACGCAGCGCGAGACGATGGCGCACTTCCTCGACGTGAAGGTGGACGTGCAAGCGGTGGAGCGCGACGTGCACGAGGTGACGGTGCGCGGCTGAAGCGCGGCGGGCCCGCGTCCCTTGTCCGGCGGGATGCACGGCGGGCGGACGCGGCGCCCGCGGCTGCGGCCCACGCGGGGCTCGCTGCCGCGACCGGGGGGCTGGTATGAACAGGGCCGTGTCCGACGGTCCCTCTCCTTCGCCCCTGTCCCTCGAAGACGCGCTCCTGCTCGCGAGCGAGGAGCACCAGTTCCCCAGCTACTACCAGTCCAGTGTGCGCCCGCTCCTGCGCGACCCGGAAGGGCGCTGGCCCCACTGCTGCGGTGGCGGTTGTGAGCCGTGCGCCCAGACGCTCATCCGCGTCGCCCTGCGCACGCTCGAGCTGATGGGCACGCCGCGCCAGAGCCCTCCGCCCGACTTCTAGAACAACCGCGTGCCCAGGCCCACGCGCCCGGTGAGGCCCAGGCGGGTATGGCCCGCGCCCGCGCGCTCCTGGAACGTCTCCACGCCCACCTGTCCCGCCGCGAGCAGCGACAGGTTTCCGCCCAGGTACACCTCCACGCCCAGGCCCCCCAGCGCCTGGAAGCGGCGCTGCTTGTCACCGGTGAGCCCCAGGTCGATGGGCAGGTCCACCAGCCCCAGCAGCTCCACGGTGTCCGCCACCCGGTAGCCCGCGACCATCCCCGGCAGGATGCGCACCAGCACGCCGGAGAAGTTGCGGGAGTCCATGTACGTGGAGCCCGAGTTGAGCACCAGGCCCAGGCCCAGCGTCGGCGCGAGCTGGAACGCCCCCCGCCGCACCACCTCCTTGCGGCCCAGGAACTCCAACGCCACGCCCAGCTTGAACCAGTCGAAGCGCGCCCGCGCCTCCACCTCCAGCGCACCCAGTCCCTGCCGGAACCCCACCCCCACCTCGGGAGCGCCCGTGTAGCCGTAGAGCGCCGTCGCCCCCGCCGGCAGCATCACCGGCGCGACCACCGAGCCCAGCGGGTCCTCGTTGGAGAAGGAGACGTCGGCATCCTGGGCGGCCGCCAGGGCGGGCATCACGAGGACGGTCAGCAGAAGGGCGAGGCGCATCATGGGCGCACCCTAGCGTGGGATGCGCGATGGCCAAAACCCAACGAATCCAGGGACTTGGGGGAGGGTTGCGCATTCACTCCAGTTCACTGGAAGAATACGGTTTCCATGGTTGCCTACCTGCACGCAGCACCGCCGCCTGAATCCGCCACGCCCCCAGGAGGTCGCCCGGCACTCGACCCGTCGGGTGGGGTCGGGAGTTCGGTGTTGTTGGTGGGCGCGGAGGCGCGTCCGGCGGTGACGGAGGCGCTCGTCGCGGAAGGCTTCGAGCCCGTGCGCGTGGAGGGCATGGGTGACGCGCTGGCGTGGCTGGGCTCGCGGGCGGAGCTGCCCCGGCTGGTCATCATCGACGCGGACCTTCCGGACGGAGACGGCTTCAGCCTCTGCGGCGCGCTCCGGGCGGACGCGAAGGTGGCGCACCTGCCGGTGCTGCTGGTGGCCCGCCATCAGGAGGAGTTCCACCGCGACCTCGCGGCGGGCGTGGGCGCGGACGAATACCTGGTGGAGCCGGTGGACGCGCGCGACGTGGCGGTGCTCGCGCGGCTGAAGGTCGGCCGGCGCGCCGAGGAGGACGTCTACGACGCGCACAGCGGGACGCTGCCCTGGGTGGACCTGGTGCGCGCGCTCCTGTCGGGGGTGCGCTCGGGCCGGGTGACGCTGACGGAGGACACGGGGGCCTTCACCTTCCGCCATGGCCTGGTGGTGGACGCGACCTTCCACGGTGAGCGCGGCAGCCTCGCGTTCCGGCGCCTGCTCTTCTTCGGCGCGGGCGCGTACACGGTGACGTTCGGCCCGGAGCTCCAGCGGGGCACCTTCACCATGGACCGCTCCTTCCTGTGTGAACAGGTGGTGCCGGGCCTGGAGCGCTTCGAGGCGCTGCGCATCCGGGGCCTGCCCCTGGCGGCGCGGCTCACGGTGGACTTCAACCGGTTGGCGCGCGAGCTGCCCTCGCTGCCCGAGGACGTCGAACAGGTGGTGCGCCTCTTCGACGGACGGCGCACGGTGCGCGCGATGCTGCTGGAGTGCCGCTTCCCGGAGGCCCTGGCCTACGAGGCGGCGACCCGGCTGTTCATGCTGGGCGTGCTGGTGCCCGCCATCCTGGTGGAGGAGCGCGAGCGCGCCCGGGAGTCCGCGGGGCCGCCGCGCCTGTTCGAGCCCGCCGCCGCGCCGGACACGGCTCCCGACCCCGAGCAGCAGCCGGAGCCGGCCGGGAGGCCCGCCACCGAGCCCGGCCCGGACGCGTCGTGAGGGTTTGACTCGGGCGGCCTGCTCGGGGCACAAGGCCGGAGACGCCCCGGGCTGAACGCCCGTCCACCCCACGCCGAAGCCGCCGCCATGTCCGGTCACAACCGATGGTCGAAGATCAAGCGCCAGAAGGCCGCGATGGGCGCGACCAAGGGCAAGCTCTACTCGAAGCTCATCAAGGAGCTGACCGTCGCCGCGCGCCTGGGCGGAGGTGAGCCCTCCGGCAACGCCCGGCTGCGCGTGGCCATGGGCCTGGCGCGCGAGGCGAACATCCCCCGCGACACCATCGAGCGCGCCGTCAAGAAGGGCACGGGCGAACTCGCTGGCGAGTCCTACGAAGAAGTGACGTACGAGGGCTACGGACCCGGCGGCGTCGCGCTCATCATCGAGTGCCTCACGGACAACCGGAACCGCTCCGCCAGCGACGTGCGCAACCTGCTGGGCAACTCCGGAGGCAACCTGGGCTCCGAGGGCGCGGTGGGCTGGATGTTCCACCGAAAGGGCGTCATCACCGTCAAGCCCGGCCCCAGCGAGGACCAGGTGATGGAGCAGGCCCTGGATGCCGGCGCGGAGGATGTCGTGGACCAGGGGCCGGACGGCTTCGAGGTGCGCACCGCGCCCGCGGACCTGCACGCGGTGGGCGCGAAGCTGGAGGCCGCGGGCCTTTCCCTGGGCGAGCAGAAGTGGACCTTCGTGCCGCAGAACACCGTGAAGGTGGAGGGCGACAACGCGAAGCGCCTGTTGAAGCTGATGGACGCGCTCGATGAGAACGACGACGTGCAGCACGTGCACGCCAACTTCGAGATCGACGAATCCCTGATGGAGTCGCTGTCCGCGTGAGGCCCTTCCAGGGCGCGTGGGAAAGGAACGGGCGGGTGCGTGTGCTCGGCGTGGACCCCGGCAGCCGCTTCATGGGCTTCGGGGTGGTGGAGGAGAAGAAGGGCCGGCTCGTGCACCTGGGGCACGGCGTCATCAAGGTCGTGGAGTCCGCGCCCCTGGCGGAGCGCTTGAAGGACCTGCACGCCGCGCTCGGCGCCGCGCTCCAGCGCTACAAGCCGGAGGCCGTGGCGGTGGAGGGCCTGTTCACCTTCCGCAACGCCCGGAGCGCCCTGGTGCTGGGGCATGCGCGAGGCGTGGCGCTGCTCGCCGCGGCGCAGGCCGGCCTGCCGGTGCACGAATACGCCCCCGCGAGCGTGAAGAAGTCCGTGGGCGCCAGCGGCGCGGGCGGCAAGGACGCGGTGGCGCGCATGGTGCGCACGCTGCTGGGCGTGGATGAAGCCACGCTGGAGCGCGCGGATGCCAGCGACGCGCTCGCCGTCGCGCTGTGCCACCTGAACCAGTTCCGCGTGGGCATGCCCCGCGCGAGCGCGCCCGCGAAGGGCAAGCGCAAGGGCGCCGCGTCGGTGCTCGCGGATCGCCTGTCGTCCGCCTACAAGCGCCCGGAGGCCCGATGATCGCCCGGTTGCGTGGAAACGTGTTGGAGAAGGGCGCGGAGGACGCCGTCATCGACGTGCACGGCGTGGGCTACCGCGTGAACCTCTCCACGATTGCTCTGGGCAAGCTGCCCGCGGATGGCCAGCCCGTGGACATCCGCATCCGCACCGTGGTGCGCGAGGACGCCTTCGAGCTGTTCGGCTTCCTCAGCCCGCAGGAGGAGGACCTCTTCCAGTTGCTCAACAGCGTGTCTCGCATTGGCCCGCGCATGGCCCTGGGCGTGCTGTCTGGCATGGAGGTGGGGGAGCTCATCGCGGCGCTGTCACGCGGTGAGGTGGCCCGGCTCGCCAAGATTCACGGCGTGGGCAAGAAGACCGCTGAACGGCTCGTCCTGGAGCTCAAGGACAAGGTGAAGAACCTCCACGCGGAGGCCGTCGCGCGCGGCACCGCCGCCCCGGCGCCCGCTTCGTCCGGCACGAAGTCCGACCTCGTCTCCGCGCTGCTCAACCTGGGCTACAAGCCGCCCCAGGCGGAGAAGGCCGCGGACGTGGCCTCCGAGCGGCTGGGCCCGGATGCCTCCTTCCAGGTGCTCTTCCGCGAAGCCCTGAAGGTCCTGCGCTCCGGTTCGTAAGCCAGACAACACCCCCTCGATCCAGGGGGTGAGTCGCGGTGTCTCCGATAACAAGAAGTCCTCGGAATCGCGGCGCAAGGCTTATTCCCGTACGAATCCGCTGGCGTTGTCCGACCAACGAATTTGCCGTTGGTTCAAAGTCATACGTCGATCCACGGCGCTCACGGGCTGACACAGCTGTGCAATCGCAGCCGGTGGCGAGCTGGCTCATTCCGCTGAAAACATCAATTTGCAGTGCGGGTGCGGTGGTCCCATGGGGATCGCGCCGCCCTCAGGAGGCGTGTGTGATGGCGGCGTGGCGTGGTGTCGCGGTCCTCGTGCTGATGCTCTCCGGTGTCGTCGGGGTGGGGTGTGGCGCGGTCGACGGTGAGGGAGTGGAGGCGTGGGGCGGAGTGTCGGGGGCGGTGCGGGAGGCGGCGCTCACGGGAGGGGACCCCCAGCCCTGCGGTCGATCTCCGTGGCCCGTGGGCGACCTCCATCCTGGCGAGGAGGGCTCGAGCCCGGAGCCGATGGTGGTGGTGGGCGAGCAGGTCTTCTACGCGGCGGATGACGGCGTCTCGGGCCGGGAGCTGTGGGTGACGGATGCGGGGAGCATGGCGTCGGGGCGGGTGAAGGACCTGCGGCCCGGGGCGCAGGGCGGCACGCCGCGCTTCCTCACGCGGGTGGGAGGGCGGCTGTTCTTCGTCGCGGACGACGGCGTGCACGGGCCGGAGCTGTGGCTGTCGGATGGCACGGAGCAGGGGACGGTGCTGGTGGCGGACATCCGGCCGGGGGCGCAGGGCAGCGCGCCGGATGGGCTGACGGCGGTGGGCGGGCGGCTGTACTTCACCGCGGATGACGGCGTGCATGGCCGCGAGCTGTGGAGCTCCGACGGGACCCTCAGGGGCACGCAGCTCACGCAGGAGTTCGCGCCCGGGCCGGACTCGTTCGTCCTGGATGACCTGACGGAGTGGGACGGACGGCTGGCGCTGGTGGCGTACGGCGCGGACTCGGTGACGCTGTGGGTGACGGAGGGGGACACCGGCACCGCGCGCGTGTTCTACCGGGGCCCGGCGCAGACGGTGCTCTTCTCCCTGACGCCGGCGGGGCGCGACCGCCTCTACTTCCTCGTGGACCAGGGCCGGGGGGAGGCGGACCTCTGGGTGACGTGGGGCCTGCCCCTGCTCACCCTCCCGCTGCTCCACTTCCCGGGGGACTACCCGGTGGCGCTCACGCCGCTGGGCGACACCGTGTACTTCATGGCCGGCGCGGAGGGCTTCTTCGGCGAGCCCGGGGACCTGCTCCACGGCGGGGAGCTGTGGAAGAGCGACGGCACGCTGGTGGGCACCCGCCTGGTGAAGGATGTGCGGCCGGGGCCGCTGGGCTCGCTGCCGTCGGGACTGACCGCGATGGACGGGCAGCTGTACTTCGCGGCGGATGACGGCGTGCACGGCCGCGAGCTGTGGCGCTCCGACGGCACGGCGCAGGGCACGGTGCTGGTGCAGGACCTGGAGCCGGGCCCCGAGGGCAGCGCCCCCACGGCCCTCGCGGTGGAGGACGGGTGGCTCTTCTTCTCCGCGACGACGGCGGGGCGGGGCCGCGAGGCCTGGTTCTCCAATGGCGCCATGGACCGCGCGGAGCCGATGCGCGACATCGCGCCCGCCGGACTGAGCGCCGACCCCCGCGGCTTCGTGCGCGCGGGCGGCTACGTCTTCTTCGTCGCCACCGACCCGGAGCGGGGCGAGGAGCCCTGGGCGCTGCCCTTCCTCCCCGCGGCCCGCTGCTCGCGGCAGTAGGCGCGCGCGCCCGGCTTCAGGCCGCGCGCCGCAGCGCGGGCGTGGGGTGCAGTCCGCCCGTGTTCGGCGCGGGCAGCACCACGGTGGGGCCCAGGCCGGGGGCCAGCAGGTGCGCGGTGAGCAGCGAGGACGGGTGGAAGTTCACGAACGACGCGTCGCGCGCGGAGGGGCCGGCGAAGAGCTTCTCCACCACCATGGACGCGTACTGCTCCAGCGAGTCCTCGCGCGTGTTGCCGTTGAGCACCACCTCCCAGCCCATCTGCTCCGCGAAGCGGCGCACGCCGGGGATGCGCGACAGCAGCGGCGTGTAGCTCTCCGTGCTCACGCCGTTCTCGCTCACCACGAAGACCTCGTTGGCGGTGGCCACCGCCAGGGACATGTTGCCCTGGGTGTGCCCGGGCGTGCTGAGCAGCGCCGCGCCCTGGCCCAGCCACGCGTCCCCGTCCAGCAGCACCACGCGGTCCTCGGGAATCTCCGTGCCCCCGGGCACGAACCACACCTGCTGCATGGGGTGCAGGTGCTTCACCAGGGTCCACTCGGCGCGCTGCACCAGGAGCTTCGCGCGCGGGAAGACGGGCGGGGCGCCCGCGCCGCCCAGCCAGCCTCGCAGGTCCTGGATGTGCAGGTGGTCGAAGGCCAGGTAGTCCACGTCCGACGTGGTCAGCCCCAACTGCTCCAGGTGTCCCTGCACCGTGCCGTGGCGGGTGGACATCACCTTGTCGGAGAGGAACGCGCCGTAGCGCTCGCGCAGCGCGCGGTAGAAGGGGGCCGCGTAGCCCCGCTCGTAGTCGGTGGGGTTGAAGAGCAGCGTGCGCCGCAGGCCCGTGCCGGCCTCCGCGAACTGCACCACCTGCATGCGGTTCGTCATCATCACGTACGGCGCCGGGGACAGCGCCGCCCCGCTGAAGGCGAACAGCGTGGGGTAGGGGAACGTGATGAGGTCGCACGTGGCCACCGCCGCCACCGGCCCGTCGCGCACGAAGGCCTCGCGGGCCTCCAGCGCGGCGCGGCGAAGCTTCTGCAGGCGGGCCCCGGGTGAGCGCTCGGCGCGGGCCTCCGTCAAGAGGGGCAGGGGACGGAACGGGGAGGAAGAGGAAATCATGGACGCGACTCCCTTCGAGCAGGGCAGCGGGCCCCCTGGTTGGCCGGTCGGCGTGCCGCTCCGAGTCTAGCGCCGCCAGAAGGGCAGCGACACGCGCCCCCTTCGCTGTATAGGGTCGGAATGGCGATGGCGAGGAAGTCTGACGACACCCTCTCGGGAGATGTTCAGCCGGAAGACATCCGGTTGGAGGCCTCCCTGCGCCCGCGCACCTTCGACGAGTACGTGGGACAGGGCGCGGTCGTCGAGAAGCTCAAGGTCTACGTGGCCGCGGCGAAGAGCCGGGGCGAGGCGCTGGACCACTGCCTGTTCTCCGGGCCCCCCGGCCTGGGCAAGACGTCGCTCGCGCACCTCATCGCGAACGAGCTGGGCGTGGGCATCCACGTCACCAGCGGCCCCGCGCTGGAGCGCAAGGGCGACCTGGCGGGCCTGCTCACCAACCTCAACGAGCGGGACATCCTCTTCATCGACGAAATCCACCGCCTCAACGCCGCCGTGGAGGAATACCTCTACCCGGCGATGGAGGACTTCCGGCTGGACATCACCATCGACACCGGGCCCGCGGCCCGCGCGATGAAGATCGACCTGCCGCCCTTCACGCTGGTGGGCGCCACCACGCGCACGGGCCTGCTCACGTCGCCGCTGCGCGACCGCTTCCAGATTCAAGAGCGGCTGGAGTACTACGAGCCGAAGTTCCTGGAGCAGATCCTCGACCGCTCCGCGCGCATCCTCGGCGTGCCCCTGGACCGCGCCGCCAGCCGTGAAATCTCCACCCGCTCGCGTGGCACGCCCCGCATCGCCAACCGCCTCCTGCGCCGCCTTCGCGACTTCGCCCAGGTGGAGGGCAACGGCCGCATCACCTACGAGCTGGCGCACGACTCGCTGAGCCGCCTGGGCGTGGACGCCAGCGGCCTGGACGCGATGGACCGGAAGATCCTCCTGACCATCGTGGAGAAGTTCGGCGGCGGCCCGGTGGGCGTGGAGACCATCGCCGCGAGCGTGGGCGAACAGCGCGACACGCTCGAGGACGTCTACGAGCCCTTCCTCATGCAGGAGGGCTTCCTCATGCGCACGCCCCGGGGCCGCACCGCCACGCTGCGCACCTACCAGTACTTCAAGAAGACACCGCCCCCCAGCTCACCCCAGGGGACCCTCTTCTAGCCCCCGCCCTCCGCCATGAGCCAAGCCCCCGCGCCCGCCGTGCCCACGGTCCTCTCCAGTCCCCGCGACTTCTACGGTGACCTGATGCGCGCCTCGCAGGCCACGCGCGCGGGCTTCCTCGCGGAGCGCGAGCGCTGGCTCCGGGGCGTCCCGGTGGAGGGCCGCGAGGAGCTGCTCTTCGAGTTCGAGATGTGGCTGCGCGCCGTGGAGCGCTACCTGAACCTCCACAACGCCGTGGTGGACGCCCGCGCGCGGCCGCTCGTCACCCGCGACTTCCACGAGGAGCTGGTGGACGTGCGCGACGCCATGGAGCGCGCCGTGCGCGTCGCCCGGCACCTGCAGGACCCGGACAGCGACCCGAAGATGGTCTTCCGCAAGTACGTGGAGACCCAGCTCGCGGACGACCGCGTGCGCCGGCTGCTGATTGAAGAGGAGCTGGACCAGGAGACCCCCCCGGAGAGCCTCTTCGTCGTGCGCGAGGCGTTCGACGCGCTCAAGAACCTGCTCGACAACCTCCTCCAGCTGCCGCTCATCGGCCTGTCGCTGTTCCAGGACGTGGGCAAGCTGACGCTCCGGGAGATCGTCCTCAACCGCTACTTCCGCCCGTTCCGCCCGCTGGAGTTCCGCGTCGAATACGACCGGCTTCGCTCCGTGCGGCTGCTGGACGTGCTGGGCGCGCTGCCCCACGACACGCGGCCCCTCTTCACCACCGCCTTCCTGGGCCTCTTCCGCGTGCTGCACTACCTGTCGCACGTGGACCCGGAGATGCAGCCGCCCGCGCCCCGCCGCGTGCGCGTCCTCCTGTCGCTGGTGCGAGGTGAGGTCTCCGCCGTCGCCAGCTACCTGCACACGGAGCTGTCCCCCAAGGCCGGCACGAAGCCGCTCCAGGCCGCCACGCTGCGCGCCGCGCGCGACCTGGCCCGCGAGACGGACCGCATCGCCCGCGAGGTGATGGTGGACCTGGACCGCGACCCCGCCGCCCCGCTGCGCGCCGCGGAGGCCTTCACCACGCTGCTGCGCCAGCAGATCGTCGCGCTGGTGGACGCCCTGGCCCCCAACGGCGCCCTGGGGGAAGAGGCCTTCGCCCACCTCACCAGCGCCCAGGACGCCGCGCTGCGTCTGCGCAAGGACCTGTGGGTCTACGCCCAGCTGTGCCGCGCCGCCGAGGGCCACCTGCGCGCCGACGACGTCACCGCCGCGGAGCGCGTGCTGGACGCCCTCAAGTCGTTCCTCGACTACTTCCACGACGGCGGCTACCAGCTGCTGCGCTACGCGGACTACGACGCCTTCGACCGCTTCACCTCGCTGCTGGTGGAGCTGCCCTGGCCGCCGGAGGGCCCCGGCATCCGCAGCCGCCTGGCGGAGGACCTCCGGCGCTTCTCGCAGACGCTGGAGACCACCTTCCACGCCGTCAGCCGCCGCTCCCTCCTCCAGGGCCGCGGGTTTGATCGCCCGGACGCCGAAGCCCTTCGCGACCGCTTCCTGCCGCCCGCGGCCCGCTGACCCCCCAGGGGCGGCGCGATTCCCGTCAAGCCCTGGACTCCCCGCGAAGCCCGTGAGTGCGTTTGCTTCCAGGCACTCGCCTGCGATAGAGACGCGCCGCTGTCGCGTGGGTGACACGCACTCCCGGTTGGCGTGAGACCTTCCGGGAGCGCCGGGGTTTGAAGGATGAATTCCGGACATCGCTGTCACGGTGGGCGGAGCGGTGCTGGGTTTCCCAAGAGGGGTGTCCGTGCCCCGGTCCGCGCGGTCCTGTCTCTGGACCCTGGGATCACCAGCAGTTCCAAGGGGTTGGGTCGGATGGGGCGGTCTCGCGAGGCAGTTCTTGTGTCACGGGCTGGTGGCATGTTGATTGCTGCGATGTGCAACGCGTCAGACCGCCGCGGAACGGTCTGCCGGGTCCGTACCCTGCGTGCGTCAGTTCGAAGCAGTTCCTAGAGGCGACACCGACATGCTCCAGTTCACCGACTTCCAGCGCACCCTCTCCCAGCCGGCCATCTGCCGGGGCGTGGGGCTCCACTCCGGGGCTCCCGTGACGCTGACCCTGAAGCCCGCGCCCGCGGGGCACGGCATCGTCTTCGTGCGCACGGACCTGGAGCGGCCGGTGAGCATCCCCGCGCTGGCGGAGTACGTGGTGGACACGTCGCTGGCCACCACCCTGGGCCGCGACGGCGTGAAGGTCGGCACGGTGGAGCACCTGATGTCGGCCCTGGCGGGCATGGGCATCGACAACGTGCGCGCGGAGCTGGACGGGCCGGAAGTGCCCATCATGGACGGCAGCGCCCAGCCCTTCACCCACGCCATCATGGAGGCCGGGTCGCGTGAGCTGGACGCGCCGCGCGAGTACCTGGTCATCAAGAAGAGCGTGGCGGTGACGGACGGCGACAAGCAGGCCTCGCTCACCCCGGCCCGCCGCTTCCGCATCAGCTGCACCATCGACTTCGAGCACCCGGTCATCCAGGGCCAGTCCTTCGACGTGGACGTGAACGACCGCGGCTTCTCGCGGGAGATCTCCCGCGCGCGCACCTTCGGCTTCCTTCGCGACGTGGAGAAGCTGAAGACGCTGGGCCTGGCGCGCGGGGGGTCGCTGGAGAACGCCGTCGTCGTGGACGAGGCCGCCATCCTCAATCCGGACGGCCTGCGCTTCCCGGACGAGTTCGTCCGCCACAAGATCCTCGACGCCATCGGTGACGTGTCCCTGTTTGGCCGGCCCGTCATCGGGCACATGACGGCGTTCAAGACGGGCCACGCGCTCAATCACAAGCTGGTGCGCAAGGTGCTGGCGGACCCGTCCTGCTTCGACATCGTCGTCGCGAGCCGCCGGGTGGTGGAAGGCCGCGAGCCGGGTCGCCCGAGCCTCGCGGGTGCGTTGGAGCTGGAGCCCCTGGTCGCCTGAGCGACCGGTTGGCAATTGCTTGCCAGCCCCGGGGACCTCTATTAAGTCGGCGGCCTATGTCCATGCGCTCTACTCGCATCGCTCTGGCCGCTCTCCTCGCGGCATCCCTCACCGCCGGCTGCAACAAGGAGAAGGCACCGGCCAATGCCCAGGCGCCCGCGGCACAGGCCCAGGCCGGCAATGCCGCGGAGCCCGCACCGGACACGGTGGTGGCGACCTTCGGCAACGGTCAGAAGGTGACGTTTGGTGAGCTCAACGAGCGCATCAAGGAGCCGCTGGCGAACCTGGACAAGCAGAAGTACCAGCTGCGCAAGCGCGGCCTGGAGGGGCTCGTCACCGAGCGCCTGGTGAAGGAAGAGGCGGCGAAGCGCAACATCACCGAAGACCAGCTGCTCAAGGCGGAGATCGACGACAAGATCCCCGCGCCTCCGGAAGAGAAGATCAAGGAGGTCTTCGAGGGCGCCAAGGGCCAGCTGCCCCCGGGCGCGACCTACGAGCAGATGAAGCCGCAGATCGTGGACTTCCTCTCCGGCCAGCAGAAGCAGGACGTGGCCCAGAAGTTCTTCGAGTCCCTGCGCCAGAACGCGAACGTGAAGTACGAGCTGCCGGAGCCCCCGCGCGGCCCGGTGGAGCGCAAGCAGGTCGCCGCCACCGGCCCGGCCAAGGGCCCGGAGAACGCGCCGGTCACCATCGTGGAGTTCAGCGACTTCCAGTGCCCGTTCTGCAGCCGCGCCATCGGCACGGTGGACGAGGTGACGAAGACCTACGGCGACAAGGTGCGCCTGGTGTTCCGCCAGTTCCCCCTGGACTTCCACAAGCAGGCGCAGAAGGCCGCCGAGGCCTCGCTGTGCGCCAACGACCAGGGCAAGTTCTGGGACATGCACGACAAGCTCTTCGCCAACCAGTCGGCGCTGGGCGTGGATGACCTGAAGAAGTACGCGGGCGAGCTGAAGCTGGACACCGCCAAGTTCAACGCCTGCCTCGACTCCGGCGAGAAGGCCGCGACGGTGAAGGCGGACCAGGCGGACGGCTCCAAGGTGGGCGTCAACGGCACGCCGGCGTTCTTCATCAACGGCATCATGCTGTCGGGCGCGCAGCCCTTCAGCGAGTTCCAGAGCGTCATCGATGCGGAGCTGAAGGGCGCGAAGTAGCTTCCAGCGCGCATCGAGGGAGGGATGCGGTGGCGTCCAAACCCAGGGCCACGCCCCGCGTGAGCGGTGAGGCGGCTTCGCTCGAATTGGAGCGGCCGCTCGCCGCCGTCGTTTCTCCCACCCGGCCCCTTTCGGCGCACTTCCTCGCGCCGGAGGGGCTGGTGCTCCTCCCGGAGTCCCACGGCGCGTCCGGCTTCTTCGCCGGCAGCCTGGGGACGCTCTCGGTCGAGGAGGTGTTCGCCCAGATTCTCTCGGGCATCCGCACCGGCCAGCTCGTCGTGCAGCACGGCGCCGTGCGCCGCACGGTGGCCTTCCGCGACGGCCAGGTGGTGTTCGCCACCTCCAGCGAGCGGTGGGAGCGGCTGGGCGCGGTGATGGTGCGGCTGGGGCTCATCACGGAAGGGCGCCTCACCCAGGCGCTCGCGCAGGTGACGCCCGCGCGCCGCATTGGCCAGGTGCTCACGTCGCAGGGCATCGTCACCGAGGCCAGCCTCTACAGCGCGATGACGTTCGTGGTGCGCGAGGTGGTGCTCAACCTCTTCGAGATGGTGGAGGGCAGCTTCCTCTTCCTGGAGGCCAAGGCCCCGGCGGTGGACGCGGTGAAGCTGCCGGAGCGCACGCGCGACCTGGTGCTCACCGGCATCAAGCGCGCGGAGGAGACGGGCCGGCTGCGCCGCCGCTTCCCGGACGACATGCACGTGACGCCCGGCCTCCAGGGCGCGCTGCCTGGCGAGGAGGCCCTGTTCGCGAAGCTGGGCGGGGGCACGTCGCTGGGGACGCTGCGGGCCGCGTACGCGGGCAGCCAGTACGCCTTCTACAGCGGCGTGGAGGAGGCGGTGCGCGGCGGCCACCTGTCCGTCCGGGCCGCGGAGGTGGTGCCCACTCCGGGCCCCGCGGTGGAGGGCATGGCCTGGGAGCTGCTGTCCGCGGAGGAGCGCTACAACCTCCTCCTGTCGCTGGTGCACCGCGCGCTGCGCGAGGCGGGCCGCGACGTGGACCTGTTGCGTGGCTTCGTGGATGCGCCGCCCCCGGGCCTGGAGAACGCCTACCAGGGCGTCACGGTGGGGCCGGACGGGCGCGTGGACGTGGCCCGCCTGCGCGCCAACGTGTCCACCAGCGGCGGCGAGGCGGTGGGCCGCGCCATGGCGTTGGAGGCGCTGGACGCGTTCGTGTCCTACGCCCTGTTCTCCGCGCGCAACGTGCTGCCGGCGGACGTGGCGGAGCGCCTGGCCAACACCTACCGCACCCTCCAGGGGGGACTGTCGTAGCGCGCCGCCGCGGGAGTTTCCGCCGTCGGACACCGCCCCCGGAGCCCCCCCATGTGCCCCTGGCGGCCCCTGGCCCGGGTGGCCACGTTCGTCGCCACGGTTGGTGGCTGGCGGGGGACGAGCGACATGGGCGCGATGCGGATGTTGGGGTGGGGAGTGCTTCTGCTGAGCACGGCGTGCGGCGCGTCCCGGACCGCGGTGACGAAGGGGGAGCCCGGCACGGGCGGCTCCGGCTCCGGCCATGACGATTCAGCCGTCGCGTCCACCACGCGGCGCTACGTGGACGAGGACCTGGGGTTTGAAATCGTCCGGCCCACGGCGGAGTGGTCGCTGGACGAGACGAACGAGCGCACCCCGGAGGGGCTCGCGATTCCCGTCGTCCTGCGCCACCGCGTGACGGGGGCCCAGGTCGTGCTGCAGGTGGCGCCCGGCGTGGCGACGCCCACCCAGTTCGCGGAGCGGCTGACGCAGGGGCTGCGCCAGCAGCCGGGCTTCACCACCACGGATCCCCAGCCCATCGCGCTGTCGGACAGCGCGGTGGGGTTCGACTTCCAGGTGGGGGAGGGCGTGCGCGGCAAGGTGGCCGTGCGCGAGGGCAACTCCGGCCGCGTCCTGATGATGCTGGCCACCTGGCCCACGGAGGCCTCCGCCGACATCACGGCGAGCGTGGACGCCCTGATGGCGGGCGTCCGTCCGCTGCCCGAGCCGAGCGTGGCCGTGCGAGCCACGCCCGGTGCGCCGGAGCCCGAACCCGGCGATCCGCGTTAGCGGCGGAGCGGGGCTCCGGGCCCGGAGCCCCTGAGCACTACCCGCGGGCCGCCTTGCCCTTGGCGCGCTTCGCGGCCTTCGCGGGGGCCGGCGGGGTGGGCTCCGGCTGCGCGGCGATGCGCGCGGCCTGCTGGCGCACCAGCTCCACCAACGTGCGCGCGCCGACGCCGGTGCCGCCCTTGTTGAGGTAGCCGCGCTCCTTGGGGCTGTTGGACGGCCCCGCGATGTCCAGGTGTACCCAAGGCGTGTCGCCGACGAACTCCTTGAGGAAGAGCGCCGCGTTGATGGCGCCGCCCCAGCGCTCGCCGGAGTTCTTCATGTCCGCCACTTCCGAGCGCAGCGCGTCCTTCTGCAGGTCGCTGACCGGCAGGCGCCACATCTCCTCGCCCGCGGTGCGCGCGGCCGTCAGCACGCTGTTCACCGCGTCATCGTCGTCGCCGAAGGCGCCCACGATGTAGTTGCCCAGCGCCACCATGCACGCGCCCGTGAGCGTCGCCAGGTCGATGATGGCGGACGGCTCGTGCTCGCCGGCCCAGGTGAGCATGTCGCCCAGCACGAGGCGGCCTTCCGCGTCCGTGTTGGTGATCTCCACCGTCTTGCCCGAGCGCGCGGTGAGGATGTCGCCCGGCTTGTACGCCGTGCCGGACGGCATGTTCTCGCACGCGCCAATGAAGGCATGCACCGGGAAGGGCGGCTTCACGACGGAGCCAATCACCTTCATGGCGGCCAGCACGGCGGCGGACCCCGCCATGTCCGTCTTCATCTCCACCATGCCCTCGGTGGGCTTGAGCGACAGGCCGCCCGAGTCGAACGTGATGGCCTTGCCCACCAGCGCCAGCGGCGCGCGCTTCGCGTCCTTCGCGTTCTTCGGCGTGTAGACCAGGTGGATGAGCCGGGGCTCCTGCACGCTGCCGGCGGTGACGCCCAGGAACATGCCCATGTTCAGGCGCTCGATCTCCTTGCGCCCGCCGATCTCCGCCTGGAGCCCGCCCTCCTTGGCGGCCTGCTGCGCGGCCTGCGCGAGCCGCGTGGGCGTCACGACGTTGGGGGGCTCGTTGACCAGGTCACGCGCCCAGTTGACGGCCTCCGCCAGCTTCACGCCCAGCGCCAGCGCGTCCTCGAGCGCGCGCGACTTCTCCGTGCCCGCGGGCAGCGACAGCGTGGCGCGGGTGAGCTTCGGGGCGCCCTTGTCCTCGCGCGCGGCGGACTTGTACTTGTCGAAGCGGTAGACGCCCAGCTCCAGGCCCTCCACCACCGCGCGCACGGCGCCCTCCGCGTTGTCCGTGGCGGGCACGCGGAAGCCGATGGCGGTGGACTTCAGCCGCTGCGCCGTCTTCGCCGCGCGGCCCGCGGCGAGCCGCAGCACCTCCGGCTGGAAGCGCGCGCGGTTGCCCAGGCCCAGCAGCAGGACGCGGTCGGAGCCCAGGCGCCCCAGGGTGTGCATCAGGAAGGATTGGTCCACCTTTCCCTTGAAGCCCTCCTGGGTGGCGGCGGCGCGCAGCTTGCCATCCAGGGCCGAGTCCGCGGCGGCCAGCGGCGCGGGGGCGGAATCACCCAGCTCGCCCTCGAAGAGGGGGATGACGAGCAGCTCACCGCTCACCGGCGCGGCTTCACCGGAGACGAGACTGAATTGCATGGCGACTTGGACTCCTGGACGCAAAGAGGGGGGAAGGCGATGATCCGAGGGGCGCGACTGTAGACGCGGGGCGTGTTGCTCGCAAAGCGCTGGTTGCCACTCCGGCATTGCAATGCCCCGGCGCGCTGGATAGCTGTGCACTCCCAATGCCCACCCTGCTGCTCCATCTGACGGCCATCGAACGGTTGGCGGCCCGCCCGGACGGGCTCCCCGCCGACTGGGTGCGCGCGTTGTCCGAGGACCTGCCGTACGCACGCTTCGGCGCGGCGCTGCCGGACCTGCCGCTGTGCGCGGGCGTGCGCGGGGGGCTGGGCCTGATGCTCCCAGAGGCCGGCTGGCCCCCCTTCGCGCGGCTGTACCACGAGCGCGCGCCGGTGGGCCTGGGCCTGAAGATGGCGGAGCTCGTCGCGTCAGGGGCCCTGGTGGGCACCGAGGCGGGCCTGGCCATCCTCGCGGGCTACTTCATGCACCTGAGCCTGGACCGGCGGCTCCACCCCCTGGTGGACCAGCTGGTCATCCGCCACCGCCGCAAGGGCGAGCGGGCCTGGGATGCGCGCCGCCAGGTGGAGTGGGCCCAGTCGCTCTTCTTCCTGCGTGAACAGGATGGCACGGACGGTGTTGGCACCGCCCGCATGCGCGAGCACTTCCAGGTGGTGAAGAGCGAGGGCATCCCGCTGCGCGGCATTGGCCGGGGCATCTACGAGCTGGTGCGGCTGGCGTCGCAGGAGCGCGTGGGGCAGGCGCCCACCAAGGCGGAGGTGGATGGCTGGGTGCGCGGTCTCTATGTCTCCGGCCTCTTCCTCGCGAGCCCGCTGGGGCGCGTGCGCGCACTGCCGGCGTACTCGCAGCTCTCCTTCCAGGAGCTGTACCGCAATGATCACTTCGACTTCACGGCGGAGGTGGACGCCGCGCTGGAGGTGACGCGCGGGCTGCTCAAGAGGCTGCACGGCTACATGGCGCGCGGCACCTATACGCCGCGTACGCGCGCGCGCTTCCTGGAGGAGTTTCCAGAGGGCACGCTGGGCGCCACCGCCTCGCAGTGAACGTGCAATCACGGCCCGAGTCCGAGGCCGTGTCCGGGTGCCGGGCATCCGGCCAGTCAAGCCCGCTGCCCTCCGGGGCGTAGCGCTATCCGAAGCGCGGAGTGCCTCCTATCCTCGATAGGGAATGACGGTATTCCTCCTCATGGCGGCGGGTGTGTTGGCGGGTGGGCTGGGGGCGCTCCTGGGCATCGGGGGCGGCATCGTCCTGGTGCCGGTCCTGGTGTTGGGATTCGGAATCCCCCTGGAGCAGGCCGTGCCCGCGAGCTTGATGTGCGTGGTGGCCAACTCCTGCGCCGCCGCCGCCAGCTACGTGGAGAACAAGCTCAGCGACTTACGGCTGGGGCTGACACTCGAGCTCGCCACGGTGATGGGGGCCATCGTGGGAGGGCTGGTCGCGGCCTTCGTCGCGGAGGCGATGGTGGCGGTGGTCTTCGGCCTCTTCACCCTCTTCGTCGCGCTGCAGATGATGCTCTTGCGCAAGCCCGTCCAGGAGCCGGCGACGGCGGCCAACTACCTGCCGCGCAACTACCCGCTGGGCATCTCCGGCTCCTTCGTGGCGGGCGGCCTGTCCGCGCTGCTGGGGGTGGGCGGGGGACCGCTGAAGGTGCCGCTGATGACCTACGGGATGCGCGTGCCCTTCAAGGTCGCCAGCGCCACCAGCAACCTGATGGTGGGCGTCACCGGCGCCGCGAGCGTGGCGGCCTACGCGTGGCGCGGCCAGCTGAACCTGGGGCTCGTGGCCCCGTTGGTGGTGGGTGTGCTGGGCGGCGCGTCCGTGGGCAGCCGGCTGATGCTGAAGCTGCCCACCGCGGTGCTGAAGAAGCTCTTCGCCGTCGTGCTGCTCGCGGTGGCCGGACAGATGTTGTGGAAGGGAGGGGAGGGGTTGTGGCCGAGTCTATGGAAATGAGTGAAACGGAGCCTGAGCTACGCGGTATCCCCCCGTCGATGAGGGTGCCGGACGCAGGGCCGCCACCGCGCGGCGCCCAGGCGACGTCGGTGGCGCTGGGAGGCGCGCTCCATCGAGAGCTCCAGCAAGAGCCCATCACCCAACCGGAGACGCACACCCGCGTCCGGCGGGGGGAGGGGCGGCTCGCCGCCGGTGAGCGGTGGATCGCGCGCATGCTGCGCACCGGGGCGGTCATCAGCGGCGGGCTGTTCATCGCGTCGCTCGTGCTGGAGCTGCTGCCGCGCGACGAGTCCGTGCACGTGGCCATCGACCTGCTGCGCAAGGCAGCGGCGTCCATGCTCCTGGTGACGCCGGTGGCGCGGCTGGCGATGGCGGGAACGCTGCTGGGCTTGCGCGGCGAGTGGCGCTACGCCGCCATCGCCGCGGGCGTCATCAGTCTGCTGGCGATCGCGGTGGGCGCGGGCTTCCAGGCCTGACGTTGGAGGCGCACGCACCGGACCGCGCGCGGGCTACATGCCGCGCGCGGTGAAGTGCGCGAGCACGTTCTTCACCTTCGCCACCTCGTCGTGCTGCTGGAGGTCCTCGTACATCGGCAGCACCGCCTCGAACTGCTCGCGGGCCGCTGGGAAGTCCTGGAGGTAGTAGCAGGACAGCCCCAGGTCCCACCGGGCGCGGGCCTCGTAGACGTGGTCGTGCAGCTCGCCGTACACGTCCACCGCGCGCAGCAGGTGCGGCCGGGCGTTGTCGTGGTGGCCCAGCAGCCCTTCGGATTCGCCCAGCAGGAGGTGGCCCAGCGCGAGCGCCTCCGGGTCCTCCCCCTGCTCCAGGAGCGGCACCGCTTCCAGGAAGCGCTTCCGCGCGGGCTCGTACTCGCCCTTGGCCATGCGCAGGTCGCCAATGTCCAGGAGCAGCCGCGCCATCCGCTCCGTGTTGCGCGTCTGGCGGAAGAGGATGAGCGCCTCCTGGTACTTCTCCTCGGCGGCGTCCGCCTGGCCCAGGGCGCGCAGGGACTCGCCGATGCAGGCGCGGGTGAGGGCCTCGCCCTCGCGGTCGCGCGACTCGTTGAAGAGCAGGGCGGCGGTGGCCATCTGCTCGATGGCGCCCTTGTGGTCCTCGAAGTGGGCCTTCACCACGCCCAGGCCGAAGAGGGCCTGCGCCTGGCCGGGCTTGTTGCCCGCGGTCTTGAAGAAGCCCAGGGCCTCCTCGTAGTGCTCACGGCTCTGCGCGTGGTCTTCCAACATCCCGTGCAGCTCCGCGAGCGCCACCAGCCCCTGGCCCACCTCCGTGGGGGCGCCGGTGATGCGCAGGGTGGCGAGCGCGTTCTTCTGCTTCTGGATGGCGTCGGTGATGTGGGCGCGTTCGGTGTCGGACGGGTGCATGTCAGTTCTCGTGAACCTTGCGGCGGCGGGCGCCCCTGTCCAGCGAATCGTGCTTCTCGCCGCCTTCAGCCCCGTTTCCAGCCGGCTCGTGGTGCCCGTTGCGCTCGCCCTTCTCCTTCTCGTGGACCAGCAGCGGGGAGAAGAAGCAGTCCTTCTTCGTGTATTCGTCGAACGCGAACGCGAAGCGGTAGCTGGCGGCCGCGCGCTGGTTGCAGTCCGTGCGCTCGCAGAAGCGGCAGGAGATGCCGCTGGGGATGGCGTCCTTGCGCAGGTCGTTGGTGGGCAGGCCGTACGCCAGGTACTTCGCGTTCTCCGCGTGCGTGCCCAGGCCGATGGAGTACGCCGTGCCCTTCACGATGGAGCCCTCGATGGGCTGCAGCTGCACCTTGGCGAAGCAGAAGTACGTCGTGCCATCCGGCATGATGGAGTACTGCCGGGTGATCTGCGACGGGTTGAGGAACGCCAGGTGCACCGCCCACTTCGCGCATGAGCCGCCGCCCGACGCGAAGCGGATGCCGGTGCCGCTGTAGCGCTTGGAGATGTTCCCCGCGATGTCCGCGCGCAGGAAGTGGAACGGCAGCCCCTGGCGCTTGGGGTCGGACAGGTTGCAGATGCGGTGGGCCACCGTCTCGTAGGTGGTGCCGAAGACGTTGGAGAGCAGCTCCACGTCGTAGCGCGTGCGCTGCACCTCCTTGAAGAACTCGCCGTAGGGCAGCATCAGCGCGCCGGCGAAGTAGTTCGCCAGGTTCACCTTGATGAGCCGCTCCGTCTCACCGTGCCGCATGCGCCCGGCGCCCAGGATGCGCTCCACCAGCTTCTCGCGGTCCATCACCATCAGGCCAATGGAGGCCGCCACCTGGAACTTCAGGGGCTGCTCGGTGAGGTCCGGCGACAGCGTGAGCGTGCGCGCGTCCAGGTCCAGCCGGCGCACCACGGATGAGCCGCTGGCGGCGCGCTCGATCTGCACCCGGAAGTCGAAGCGCTCCTCCAGCATCCGGATGAGCTGGCTGCTGGTGAGCTGCTGCTCCAGGCGGAAGTCGCGGCGCAGCCCTTCCGCCTGCTCCTCCAGCTCCGGGAAGTAGTTGCGGTGCTTCTCCAGGAAGTCGCTGACCTCGTCGAAGGGCGAGTAGTCGAAGCGCACGCCCGGCGTGTTGCCCACCCCGGAGGGCGAGCCCTGCGTGCGCGTGCGCTCCTCCACGTTGAGCTGCGCGAGCACGTTCTCCAGCTGCGTGCGCGTGTTCTTGTAGAGGTTGAAGAGCGCCGCGACGGTGCCCGCCAGCTTCGGTTCGGCGGACAGCGACTGGAGCGACTCCGAGTCGATGTCCAGGCTCTTGAGCAGCGGTTCGTCCAACAGCTTCGCCAGGGCCTCGTCCACGCGGCCCTCACCCAGCGTGGACATGAACTGTTCAGGGTCCTGCTCGAAGTAGCGCAGCGCCTTCCAGAGCAGCGGGAAGGGCATCACGCGCTTGCCCTTCTCGATGAGGTTCAGGTACGCGGGCGACACGCCCAGGTCCTTGGCGGCGTCCGCCTGCTTGATGTTCCGCTGCAAACGCAGGCCTCGAAGCTTCAGCCCCACGTTCGCGTTCAGAGCGTTGTCGTTGTTCATGGCTCCAACCCCCGGCGGGCCCCGTCAGGCGACGTGTTCCGACACCGGGTCTCTGGATCCACTCTGCAAATCGATTTACCGATTTGCAATCAACGTTTTCGATCCACCGCAGCGCTGTCCCGCAGGCGACGCGCGAAGGGTTGACTGCCCCCACCCTGGACTCAGGTTCACGTAATTACATGTAATCACAGCGCTTTCAGCCGGCCCCGGTGTGCGGCGGGCGCGCCGGGAGGCCGCGCTGTCAACCCTTGACCAACGCGGTGCGGCAGGACTGGGGAAAAGTCAGTAAACGGGCGCCAGATTTTTTACAACGCGCTACCGAGCCCCCGGGGCCCGTTGGAAGACGAGGGCGACGTTGGTGCCGCCGAAGCCGAAGGAGTTGCTCATCACGGCGTTCACGCGCGTCTCGCGGGCGGTGTTGGGCACGCAGTCGAGCGGGATGCGCGGGTCCTGGTGGTCCAGGTTGATGGTGGGGGGCAGGACGCCCCGGGTGAGGGCGAGGATGCTGATGACGGCCTCCGCGGCCCCGGCCGCGCCGTTCATGTGGCCCGTCATGGACTTGGTGGAGGAGATGGCCAGCGTCTTCGCCGCGTCGCCGAAGACGCGGGCGACGCCCTCCATCTCCAGCAGGTCGCCGATGTCCGTCGAGGTGCCGTGCGCGTTGAGGTAGCCGATGTCGGCGGGGGCGAGGCGCGCGTCCTTCAGGGCCGCCCTCATCGCGCGCTGGGCGCCCTCGTGTTCGGGCGCGGGGGCGGTGACATGGTGGGCGTCGGAGCTGGCGCCGTAGCCCGTCAGCTCCGCGAGGATGCGGGCCCCCCGGGCGCGGGCGAATTCGTACTCCTCCAGGACGAGGATGCCCGCCCCTTCCGCGAGCACGAAGCCGTCGCGGTCCCGGTCGAACGGGCGGCTGGCGGCCTGGGGGGCGTCATTGCGGGTGGACAGCGCCTTCATCGCGGCGAAGCCGCCCACGCCCAGCAGGGAGATGGGCGCCTCCGCGCCGCCGGCCACCGCCACGTCGAACTCGCCGCGCTGGATGCCGCGCAGGGCCTCGCCGATGGCGTGGGCGCTGGTGGAGCACGCGGAGTTGGTGGACCAGGACGGGCCCTTGAGGCCGTGGCGCATGGAGACGTAGCCGGGCGCCATGTTGATGATCATTTGGAGGATGAAGAAGGGGCTGATGCGGTCCGGGCCCTTCTCCAGCGCCTTCTTGTACGTCTCCTCCAGGCTGGAGATGCCGCCAATGCCGGAGCCGATGATGGCCGCCACGCGCTCGGCGTTCTCCGGGGTGATGACGAGCCCCGCGTCCGCGATGGCCATGTCCGCCGCCACCACCGCGAATTGCGCGAAGCGATCCATGCGCCGCGCCTCGCGCCGCTCGATGTACGCCTCCGGGTCGAAGTCCTTCACCTCGCCCGCGAAGCGGCAGTCCAGCGGGCTGGCGTCGAAGAGGGTGATGGGCCCCACGCCGCTCCGGCCGTTCACCAGCGACTCCCAGCTCTTCTCCACGCCGGTGCCACACGGGCTGATGAGCCCCATTCCCGTCACCACGACGCGTCGCTGCCCCATGGAAGCCTCCTTGACCCCGGTCATTGAACGGGATGGTATTATGACCATCCTTCCATCCATTCAAGCCTGAGACTCACGGACGGAGCAGGCGTCCGGGCATTCAAGCGGCGGATGGAATGATGTGGGTCATTCAACCGGAAGAGGAGCCCCCTGATGAGCGAGCAGCCCGTGAACCCGCGCACGCGGACGGTGACGTGGAAGGACCCCCGGGAGGGCGCCGCGGCGGCGAAGACGCTGTCCGGGTTGGAGTACCTGCGCGCCATCCAGCGCGGCGAGCTGCCGGGGCCGCCCATCGCGGAGCTGATGGGCTTCGCGCCGGTGGAGGTGGAGGAGGGGCGGGTGGTGTTCTCGGTGAAGCCCGGGGAGTACCACTACAACCCCATCGGCATGGTGCACGGCGGGCTGGCGGCCACGCTGATGGACTCCGCCATGGGGTGCGCCATCCACTCGCTGCTGCCGGTGGGCGCGGGCTACACGACGCTGGAGCTCCACGTGAACTACGTGAAGGGCATCGCGCATGACACCGGGCCGCTGCTCTGCAAGGGGGAGGTCATCCACCTGGGGGGGCGCGTGGCGACGGCGCAGGGACGGCTGGTGGACGAGAAGGGGACGCTCTACGCGCACGGCACCACGACGTGCATGGTGTTCCGGCCGCCGGCTCCGGGCGGCAAGGAGTAGGAGCCCGCGATGCGCTACACCGCCGAACACAAGCATGCCACGCACGCGCGCATCCTCGCGGCCGCGGAGAAGCTGTTCCGCGCGGAGGGCTTCAGCGGGGCGAGCGTGGAGCGGGTGATGCGCGCCGCGGGCCTGACGGTGGGCGGCTTCTACGCCCACTTCGCGTCCAAGGAGGCGCTGCTCGCGGAGTCGCTGCGCGCGTTCATGGAGGAGCGCAGGTCGCTCTGGCTCTCGGGGCTGGAGGGGCTGAAGGGCCCGGCGTTCCTGGAGCACTTCGCGCGGCGCTACCTGAGCCTCTACAACCGGGACACGGGGCAGACGAGCTGCATGATGCCGTCGCTCCTGTCGGACCTGACGCGCGCGACGCCCCGGGTGCAGGCCGCGTTCGTCCAGGGGCTGGAGGACCTGACGTCCGCGGGACAGGAGCAGCTCCCGGCCCGCGAAGGCGCGACGCCCCGGCAGCAGATGCTGGCCACGGTGGCGCTGTGCTTCGGCGCGATGACGCTCGCGAGGGCCACCGGGTCGCGAGCCCTGTCGGGGGAGATCCTCGACGCGGCGCGAGCGCTGCTGCTCGCGGGCCCACCGGTGCCAGGGGCCGGGGAGGCGGGCCCGCGGCTGCGCTCGGGGCAGGACGACGCCAGGGCGTCCTCCTCTCGGAAGAAGGCCTCGGTCCGGACGCCGCGCGCCGGTCGTTCCCGGGGGGCCAGTGGCCCGCGTCGCTCCCCGCCCGCACGGAAGCCGAAGCCCCACTGAGCCCCGGCCCTGCACCCTGGCGGCCGCCCACCTTCCGACGCTCGTCCTCGCGAGGCGTCACTCGGGACTGGACGGCATGGGGGGCGCCGTGGGGTCCTTGTCGCCGGACCGCGATGCGTGGGGGGCTGATGAGTCACGGGATGACGACGGGGCCTCGCGCCTGGCTCCTGGGCCTCGCGCTCATGCTGAACGCGTGTGCGGTGGTTCCACCCGCGCTGCCCTCGAAGGACTCCGCGTCCCTTCGCTACAACATCGCGTACACGCGCGAGCCCGAGCCGGCCCTGGACGTGGAGATCGTCCTCCTGCCGTCGTCCCCGAGCGACTTCCTCTTCCGGCAGCCGGAGCGCGTGGACACGGTGTGGGCCTGGCGCGAGGACGGCTCCTCGGACGCCCTGCGCCTGCGTGACGGCGCGGTGCACGTGCCCCCAGGGACGCGCTTCCTTCGCTACCACTACCCGCTGGCTCCCTCGCGCGGAGGCGGCTGGTCCTTCTTCTCCGGCATGGGGGACCAGGACTCCTGGCACGTCGCCGGAAAGGCCTACCTCCTGCGCCCGCGCACGGTGACGCCCCGCCTGCGCGTGGACCTCACCGTGTCCGGCACGTCCGCGCTCCTCCCCTGGCGCGCGGATGACGGCGGCGTGTACCACCTGCGCGGCGAGGACCTGGTGGACTCGGGCTTCCACGGCTTCGGGGGCCGCAGGTGCGAGGCGCGCGTCGGCGCCTCCGTGCTGGAGGTCGCGCTGCTGGGCTCCTTCACGCACCTGTCGGACGCGGACCTCTGCGCGTGGCTCCAGCAGGCCGCTCGTGAAGTGGGCACCATCCGCAAGGCCTTCCCACACCCGCGCATCACCGTGCGCGTCGTGCCCGTGCCCGGCGAGGACTCGCCCGCGCTCTTCGGCATGGTCCAGTGGAGCTCCCCGCCCAGCATCTCCATCCTCGTGGGCCAGGACGCCACCGCCGCGTCCTTCGCGGGGGACTGGGTCGCCCTCCACGAGATGCTGCACCTGGCGCACCCGACGCTGCTGCCCCGCGTGGCCTGGCTCACGGAAGGGCTGGCCACCTACTACACGGAGGTCGCCCGCGCCCGCTCCGGGCGCCAGACGGCGGAGCAGGCCTGGAAGGAGCTGACGTCGGGCTTCGCGCGCGGCCGGTCCGCCGCCCGCTCCCGCACCATGGCGGAGGTCGTCGCGCGCGAGGGCGAGTGGCAGGGCATCTACTGGACCGGCGCGTTCTTCGCGCTCCACCTGGACGTCGAGCTGCGGCGCGTGACGCACGGCCGGGCCCGCCTGGAGGACGTGCTGGAACTGCTCGCCACTCGCGGGCCCACGTCCTCGCTCGGGAGCTTCGGCGCCGCCGTGGACACCGTCGCCGGCCAGCCGCTCTTCGACGCGCTGCTCGCCCGCCACCTCACGACTCCAGCCTTCTCAGAATTAGATGCCTTGTTGGATAATCTTGGCGTCCGAATTGCCCCGGGTGGCGTCAAGCTCCATGCTGCGCCCGGCAGCCGGCTGCGTGAGGCGATGGACGGTGAGCGGTCCCCGGATGACGGGGGGTGAACACCCGGAAAGGGAAAGGGCTGTAACCGGTGTTTCGTATGGCGCGTATGGCATGCATCCGCGAGGTCCGCGGCTTCCGTAGATGAGGTCCGCCATGTTCCGCAGCGTCCTGATGCTCGCCGCCGCCCTGTCGCTGTCCGCGTCCGCCGCCGAGCCTGCTCCCGCGCCCGCCACCGCCGAGAAGCGCTTCGTCTTCAACGACCCGAACAGCCGGGACACGGTGATGTTCGTGCTGGACGCGCCGCTGGAGGTCATCAACGGCCTCTCCAACCAGGTGCGGGGGCAGGTGGAGGTGAAGGGCCAGAAGGCCAGTGGCCGCTTCCAGGTCCCGGTGAGCTCCATCAAGACGGGCAACGAGACGCGTGACGGCCACCTGCAGAACGACCGCTGGCTGGATGCGGCGAAGTTCCCGGCCATCGTCTTCGAGTTCAAGGACGTGGCCCTGCCCGCGCCGCTCGCCAACGCGAAGCCGGTGGTGGTGAAGACGAAGGGCACGTTCTCCATCCATGGCGTCACGCGCGAGGAGCCCGTGGAGGTGACGGCGACGTACCTCCAGGAGACGGCCGAGACGAAGAACCGCGCCGCGGGCGAGCTCTTGCGCGTGCGCGCGAAGTTCCAGATTCCCCTGGAGGCCTACGGCATCCAGCGCACCGAGGCGCTGCTGCTGAAGGTGGGCGAGAAGGCGGAGGTCACCGTCGACGCCTGGGGCTCCACGCAGTTCAAGCCGTAGTTGATGATCCTCCCTGTAGTCACACCCCCCACGCGGTACGAAAGGAAGCAACACATGAACGTCAAGGCTCTTGCGGCGGTTGTCGGCACCCTGTCCCTCGGCGCGCTGGCCACCGGCTGTGCGTCCACGAAGGCGGCGGAGGGCTCGCAGGCCGCTTCGTCCGAGAAGGCCGCCGAGGCCAACTGCAGCGCGAAGCCCGCGGATGCGAAGGGCGCCGAGGGCAGCTGCGGCACGAAGCCGGCCGCGACCCCGGAGAAGGGCGCCGAGGGCAGCTGTGGCGCGGGCTCCTGCGGCTCCGGTTCCTGCGGCGGCAAGAAGTAGTCAGCCCCTCGGGAGGGCCTGGGTGACAGGCCTCCTCCCAGGCTCGCGGGCGGTGGGAAGGGTTCTTCCTGCCGCCCGTGTTGTTTCCACCCCCGCCAGAGCCGTCTTCGAGCTCCGAGTTCCAGGAGGAGTGCCGCATGTCGCCCCGCTACGCAGACCGCCATGGGTTGAAGCCGCTGGGGGCGGGCATCGGGCTGCGCCGCGACTTCTACGAAGCGCTGCCGCGCACGCCGCGCGCCCTGGACTGGGTGGAGATCATCCCGGAGAACTTCCTCACGCTGGGCGGGCGCTCCCAGCGCGCCCTGGATGCGTGCCGTGAGCGCTGGACGCTCCTGCCGCACGGGGTGGGGCTGGACATTGGCGGGCCGGACGCGCTGGACGACGACTACGTGACCCGGCTGGCCGCGCTGGTGAAGCGCCTGGACTCGCCGTTCTTCTCCGACCACCTGTGCTACTCGCGGCTGGGCGGCGTGTACCTGCATGACCTGCTGCCGCTGCCCTTCACGGAGGCCGCGGTGGAGCACGTGGTGCCGCGCGTGCGCGAGGTGATGGCGCGCGTGGAGCGGCCCTTCCTCCTGGAGAACCCCAGCTACTACGCGGCCATGCCCGGCGGCACGTTGAAGGAGGCGGACTTCCTGCGCCAGGTGGTGGAGGCCGCGGACTGCGGCCTGCTGCTGGACGTGAACAACGTCTGGGTCAACGCGAAGAACCACGGCTACGACCCGCGCGCCTTCGTGGACGCGCTGCCCCTGGAGCGCGTGGTGCAGGTGCACCTGGCCGGGCACGACGTGGGGGAGACGGTGCTCATCGACACGCACGGCGACCGTGTCTGCGACGACGTGTGGGCGCTGTACCGCTACACGCTGGCGCGCACCGGCCCGGTGTCCACGCTGGTGGAGTGGGACCAGTCCATCCCCTCCCTGGACGCGGTCCTGGACGAGGCGGACCTGGCGCGGGGCGTGCTCGCGGAGGGCGCGCGATGAAGGCCTCGCTGAAGCACTTCTTCGACAGCATGGAGGCGTACCTCGCGGGGCCGCCGGGCGCGGAGGGCGTGTCGGCGCTGGCCGCGACGCATCCGGGCTGGGTCGTGGACCCGGAGCGCATGGCGCTCTATGGCCAGTTCGTGCGCGGCCACGTGCGCTCCACGCTGGAGAAGCTCTTCCCGCTGACGCGCAAGGCCGTGTCCGCCGACGCCTGGGACGCGCTGGTGGAGGGCTACACCGGCACGCGGCCCGCGCGCCACCACGAGCTCAACCGGCTGGGCGAGGGCTTCGCGCCCTTCGTCTCGGACGTCACCGGCGCGCGGGGGCTGCCCGCGTTCCTGCCCGCGCTGGCGCGCTTCGAGTGGACGGACTTCGCGGTGTTCGCCTCAGAGGAGGTCGTGCCCGAGCGTGTGGAGCGCCTGACGCCCAACCCGACGCTCGCGGTGCTGGAGCACCCCTACCGCCTCTGCGCGTTCGTGCGGAGCCGGGGCGAGGAGGCCCCTCCGGCCGAGGGGGGCGAGCTGGCGCTGCTCTGGCGCCACCCGGAGCGGCTGGTGACCTTCTACATGGAGGCCACGCCGCCCGCGCTGCTGGTGCTGAAGATGGCGGTGGAGGGGCTGTCCGAGGAGGCCGTCTCCCAGGCCACCGGGATGGCGGCCCCGGACGTCCACGCGGAGGTGGTGCGCTTCGCGAAGGACGGGCTGGTGCTGCCGCCGGCGGAGCGCTCCTGACAGGAGGCGGACGGGCGCGACGCTTCGCGCTGGCCTCCGGGGGCCGGTCGGGGGGAAGAATGGGGGGACGTCGTTCCCCACCGTGAGGTCCCCGCCATGCGCGTCATCAACTTCAACGCCGGCCCCGCCGGCCTGCCCCTGCCGGCCCTGGAGCAGGCCCGGGATGAGCTGCTCGACTTCCACGGCACGGGCATGTCCGTGATGGAGCACAGCCACCGTGGCAAGGACTACGAGGGCGTCCACGACCAGGCCGTCGCGCTGCTGACGGAGCTGTTGGGCATCCCGGCCACGCACCAAGTGCTGTTCCTCACCGGCGGCGCGTCCCAGCAGTTCGCCCAGGTGCCCATGAACTTCCTCACGCAGGGGGCCTCCGCCGACTACCTGATGACCGGGGTGTGGAGCGAGAAGGCCTTCGACGAGGCGAAGTACTTCGGCGCGCCGCGCGTCGCGGCCACCACCGTGCAGGCGGACAAGCGCTACCAGCGCGTCCCCAGGCAGGCCGAGCTCCAGCTCGACCCCCAGGCCGCGTACGTGCACCTGACGAGCAACAACACCATCTTCGGCTCGCAGTGGCACACCTTCCCGGACGTGGGCCGCGTGCCGCTGGTGGCGGACATGAGCTCCGACTTCCTCTGGAAGCCCACCGACGTGAGCCGCTTCGCGCTCATCTACGCGGGCGCGCAGAAGAACCTGGGGCCCTCCGGCGTCACGCTGATCATCGCCGCGAAGGACTTCATCGCGAAGGGGCGCAAGGACATCCCCAAGTACTTCCGCTACAGCACGCACGCGGAGAACAACTCGCTCTACAACACGCCCCCCACCCTGGCCATCTATCTGGTGCGCAACGTGCTCGCGTGGGTGAAGGGGTTGGGCGGCCTGCCCGCGCTGGAGCGGCGCAACCGGGAGAAGGCGGAAGACTTGTACGCCGCCATCGACCGGAATCCGGGGTTCTACCGGGCCCCGGTGGAGCGCGAGTCCCGTTCAGTGATGAACGTCGTCTTCCACCTCCCCACGGAGGAGCTGGATGCGGCCTTTGTCGCCGAGGCGAAGCAGGCGCAGATGGTGGGCCTCAAGGGCCACCGCACCGCGGGCGGCATCCGCGTGTCGCTCTACAACGCGGTTTCGCCGCAGGACGTCAAAACACTGACGTCCTTCATGGATCACTTCGTGAAGATGCACGGCTAGGCTCACGTCGACATTGCGCGTACCCACCTGGAGGCATTTCGTGAAGAAGACGCTGACCGCCGTGCTGCTGTCGCTGACCCTCGCCGCGCCTGTCATGGCCAAGGAGATCGCGGGGGTGAAGTACCCCGACACCGCCACCGTTGGCGGCAAGGAGCTGAAGCTCAACGGTGTCGGCCTGCGCAAGAAGGCCATCTTCAAGGTCTACACCGTCGGCCTCTACGTGGAGAACCCCACGAAGGACGCCACGGCGCTGCTCAACGCGGATGAGATCAAGCGCGTGCGCATGTTCATGAAGCGCGACCTCAAGAAGGAGCAGATCACCGAGGCCATCGAGAACGGCTTCAAGAAGAACGCCGGCGCGAACCTGCCCAAGCTCCAGGCGCGACTGGAGACCTTCAAGAACGCCATCCCGGCGGAGGTGAAGGAGGGGGAGGAGCTGGTCCTCACGTACATCCCTGGCAAGGGCACGAACGTGCACACCAGCGATGGCAAGTCCATCGACGTGGAGGGCAAGGACTTCGCGGACGCGCTCTTCTCCGTGTGGCTGGGCAAGGAGCCCGTGGATGGCGGACTGAAGGACGGGATGCTGGGCAAGGAAGACTGACGAAGCCGCGTCCCCTGGAAGCGGTGTCGCGCCCCGAGGGCGTCCCTCCTTCACGGAGGGTCGTCGCGAGGGGCGCCGCTGTTTCAACGGTGACGTCGTCCCTGCTTCAATGGTGGACAGCCCACGGCGCCCCTGTCAGACGCGCGTGAGCTGCCCCTGGAATGCCCTGGCGCATCGGGCGTTGATGCGCGCCGAGTTGCACCCACCCCTCGCTCGTGCTTGGAGACTGCTTTGAAGCGATTGGCCCTGTTCGCCGCCTCCTGTGTCCTTGGCGCCGCCTGCAAGACGGCGGAGCCCACCCCCGAGCCGCCCCGGGCCACCCCCCCGGCCCCCGTGGCCGCCGCCGCTCCAGTCGAACCGGCCTCCGCGCAGGCCTCCGTGCCCATGGCGGAGCGTCCCGTGCCTCCCGGGCTGGACGCCGCGGTGATGGATCCGTCGGTGAACCCCTGTGACGACTTCTACAAGTACGCGTGCGGCGGCTGGCTGAAGGCCACGGAGATCCCCGCCGAGCGCGCGCGCTGGAGCCGCGGCTTCGAGACCGTGGCCGAGCGCAACCAGACCGTGCTGCGCGACATCCTCACGCGCGCCGCGGAAGGGCAGGGGGAGAACACGCCGGACGACAAGCTGCTGGGCGACTACTACGGCGCCTGCATGGACGAGGCGAAGCTGGAGCAGTCGCTGCCCGTGCTGCGCGCGTACCTGAAGAAGCTCACCGCGCTGAAGACCCCGCAGGACGTGGCGAAGGCGGTGGCGTGGCTGCACGCGCGCGACGTGAACGCGCTCTTCCATGTGGCGTCGGATCAGGACCAGAAGGACGCCACGCAGGTCATCGCCGTGGTGGACGCGGGCGGGCTGGGGCTGCCGGACCGCGACTACTACCTGAAGCCGGACGTGAAGATGCGCGAGGCGCGCGCGGCCTATCAGGCGCACGTGCAGAAGGTGTTCGAGCTGTTGGGCGACGCGCCCTTCGTCGCCAGCCGCAAGGCCACGGGCATCCTCGCCATCGAGACCCGGCTCGCCACCGCGCGGATGCCCAAGGAGGAGACGCGCGAGCCGGAGAAGGTCTACCACCGGCTGGAGCGCAAGGGCCTGAAGCAGCTGGCGCCCGCCTTCCAGTGGGACACCTACTTCGCGGAGGTGGGCCTGCCCGCGGGCGAAGCGCTCAACGTGACGCAGCCGAAGTTCTTCGCGGAGGTCTCCGCGCTGGTGCGTCAGCAGCGCCCGCCCGACATGGGGCCGTACCTCTCCTTCCACCTGGTGAGCGCGGTGCGGGAGTCGCTGCCCAAGGCGGTGCGCGACGAGTTCTTCCGCTTCGAGTCGACGGTGCTCACCGGCGCGAAGGCGGACCTGACGCGCTGGAAGAAGTGCGTGGAGGCCACCGACGAAGCGCTGCCGCACGCGCTCGCGCGGCCCTTCATCGCGCGCACCTTCGGCGCGGACGGCAAGGCCACCACGCTGGACATGGTCCAGCAGATCGAGCAGTCCTTCGAGCGCAACCTGGACACGCTCACGTGGATGGACGCCGCCACCAAGGCGCAGGCCCTGGTGAAGGTGAAGCAGATCACCAACAAGATTGGCTACCCGGACCAGTGGCGCCGCTATGACGGGCTGGCGCTGAAGCGCGACTCGTTCCTGGACAACCTGCTGGCGGCGGACGCGTTCGAGCAGGCCCGCCAGCTGCGCAAGGTGGGGCAGCCGGTGGACAAGAGCGAGTGGTTCATGTCGCCGCCCACGGTGAACGCCTACTACAACGCGGCGACCAACGAGATTGTCTTCCCGGCGGGCATCCTCCAGCCGCCCTTCTTCGGGCGGGACGCCTCCGCGGCGGTGAACTTCGGCGCGATGGGCATGGTGGTGGGCCACGAAATCACCCACGGCTTCGACGACGAGGGCCGCCAGTTCGACGCGGACGGCAACCTGCGCACGTGGTGGACCCCGGCGTCCGACAAGGCCTTCCGCGAGCGCGTGGCGTGCGTGCGCAACCAGTTCGACCAGTACACGGCGGTGGACGACGTGAAGGTGAACGGCAAGCTCACCCTGGGCGAGAACGTGGCGGACCTGGGCGGCCTCAAGCTGGCGTACGCGGCGATGGAGGCCTACCTGGCGAAGCACCCGGACCAGCAGGCGAAGGTGGAGTCCTACCGCTTCACGCCGGGGCAGCAGTTCTTCCTCGCGCACGCGCAATCGTGGTGCTCGAAGATTCGTAATGAAGCGGCGAGGCAGCGGGCGCTGACGGATTCGCATTCGCCCGCCTTCCTGCGCGTCAACGGGCCGGTGACGAACCTGCCGCAGTTCCAGCAGGCCTTCTCCTGCCAGGAGGGGGCCAAGATGGTGGCGCCCGCTGCGAATCGCTGTGAGGTCTGGTAAGGCTCCGGCCCTACCTGTGGGAGGACGGCATGGGACTCTGCTCGTGGCTGGTGTTGGGCGGTATCGCGGGCTGGCTGGCCAGCATCATCAAGGGCACCAACGCCCGCATGGGGATGTTCGCCAACATCATCGCCGGCATCGTCGGCGCGATGGTGGGCGGGTGGGTGTTCAGCTTCTTCGGTGGCCGGGGCGTGACGGGCTTCAACCTGTACTCGCTGCTGGTGGCCACCGTGGGCGCGGTCATCCTGCTGTCCGTCCTGCAAGCCCTCCGGAAATAGCCTGAGGCGGACCCCGCGCCCCGGCGTCGCCTAGAAGAGCGACAGCTGGGGCGAGGTGGACGGCCGCGCGGGACGCCGGAAGGTGTCCGGCGCGGCCTCCGTGACGGACGAGGCGCGCATGCCCACCTTGCGCGCCGCCGTCGCGAAGAGCTGGTGGATGGTCTGGGCGTACAGGCCCTCGCCGCGCATGCGGTGCTTGAAGCGGTTGTCGGTGAGCTCCCCGCCGCGCGTCTCGCGGATGCGGTGCAGCACCCGCTCCGCGCGCAGGGGCAGCTTCGCGCGCAGGCGCTCCTCGAAGACGGCCTGCACCGGCCCGGGAAGCCGCAGCAGCGTGTAGTGCGCGCGCGTGGCCCCGGCCTCCCTGGCCGCCGCGAGGACCCGGGCGATGTCCTCGTCGTTGAGGCCGGGGATGATGGGCGCCACGGACACCGCCACGTCGATGCCGGCCTCCGTGAGCTTGCGGATGGTGCCCAGGCGTCGCTTCGGGGTGGCGACGACGGGCTCCATGGCGCGCGCCAGCTCCTCGTTGTGGAAGGGGAGGCTGATGCTCACGAACAGGCGGGCCTCGGTCGCGAGGCGCTGGAGGACGTCCAGGTCGCGCTCGATCAGCACGCCCTTGGTGATGATGCCCACGGGGTTGCGGTACTCGGCGCAGACCTCCAGGCACTGCCGGGTGAGCCGGAGCGAGGCCTCCAGGGGCTGATAGCAGTCGGTGACGCCGCTGAAGACGACGGTCTCGCCCTTCCACGACGGGCGCTCGAAGGCCTCCCGCAGCAGCTCCGGGGCCTGCGGCTTGACGACGAGGCGGGTCTCGAAGTCGGTGCCCGCGCCGAAGTCCAGGTACTGGTGCGTGGGGCGCGCGTAGCAGTAGGCGCAGGCGTGGAGGCAGCCCCGGTACGGGTTGACGCTCCAGCTGAAGCACACGTCGGGGCTGTCGTTGCTCGCCACGATGGAGCGGCTGTGGTCCTCCCAGACCTCCAGCTTCGCGGGAGGAATCTCATCCAGGTACTCCACCGCGGTGCTGGCCCAGGGGTTGGGCGGATTGTCGACGGGGCGTGCCTTCACCCGGCAACGGTGCGGCTGAATGCCTGTTCAGTCAAGGGGCTAGCGGCCGTCGATGACCTGCGCGCGGGCCTGGCGCACCATCTCCGCGGCGGTGCGGGTGTCGCGGTCGCCCAGCGGATCGATGGCCGCTCCCAGGAGGGACGGGAGGTGCGGCGCCATGGCCAGGGGCGTGTTGCGGAGGACCTCCATCGCGCCGGAGACGCCGATGGGGAGGTTGGTGAAGGAGCCGCCGTTCTCGTGGAAGGCGGTCGCGTGGTTGCGGATGAACTGTGGGTACTCGTCGCGCGGGAGCACCCGGCCAGTGGCCCCGGCGAACTGGAGCACCGCCGTCGCGTGGAGCGTCAGGCGCATGGACTCGCTGTAGGCGCGCGTGGTGGGGGACTCGTTCGCTTCTCCCGCCGCGAAGGACTGCTGCACGCCGGCCATCTGACGCCAGGCACCGGCGTTGCCCGTGTCCAACTCCGCGACCCGTTCGTAGAACCCGGGCGTGCCCACCGCGTCCACCAGCGGGCGCAGCCGCTGCTGGTCCTCGGGGCGCAGCCGCGAGAGCTGCTCATCGAGCATGCCCCGGACCCGCGCGTTGACGTCGGCCTGCCGCTCCGGAGGAACGGTGCGCAGCTCCGCCTGGCGCGTGGGCCCATAGAAGGGGAAGGCGGAGCGCGGCTGGACACCGGTGCTCCGCATCTCCTGGACGCGGTTGTAGCTGTCCAGCGTCCGGTTCACCCACGCGGCGCCGGGGAGCGACTGGAGGTCCAGCGCCACCGGCCGCGCGCGGGCGTCCTCGAAGCGGCTCTCCGAGGAGTACCCCGGCGTCCGGGTGGGGGCCGGCGTGGACTGCTGCACGTAGGCAGGCGCGGGCTCCCGGGGGACCGGGCGGGCGGAGATGGCGGGAGACGGGTTGCGGGCGATGGGGAGCATGATGGCTCGGAGCAGGGGCTGGCCGGATTATCTCAGAATTCCAGGGTAGGGGGCCGACCCCGAGTCACGCCAGGGGAGGAGGGCGGCGGGCGCCTCGCTCGTCAGCCCGGGGCGAGGGACGTGCGCGACATCACGGGCGATCCGGGAGGGACAGCCAGAGGGCCGGATGCTTTCCGACGATTCGCTGCGCGGCCCCGGGCTGGATTCGTGCACGAAGCAAGCCCTTGTCGTGCGCCGGGCGTCACGAATGCTCACCTACGGGGTGTGGAGCCGCACATCCATGACAGAGTGGGGGCTATCCGAATCCTCATCTCGATTGCGTTCTGGACCTTCCTCGCGCTGTCCAGCGGGGTGTTGTTCCTTGGAGCGCTCCTGCTGTGGGCGCTCACCCGCCCGTTTGACGCGAATGGGCGCGTGCTTCACCTGTACTCGTGCTTCTGGGCACAGCTGTACTTCTACGTGAACCCGATGTGGCACCTGCGGGTGGAGGGCCGCGAACGCCTGCCCTGGAAGGGCGCGGCGGTGCTGGTCTCCAACCACGAGTCGCTGGGGGACATCCTGGTCCTCTTCGGCCTCTACCGGCCCTTCAAGTGGGTCTCCAAGGCGGAGAACTTCAAGCTGCCGCTCATCGGCTGGAACATGCGCCTCAACCGCTATGTGCCGCTCATCCGCGGGGACCGCGCGAGCATCATCCAGATGATGGCCGGGTGTGAGTACTGGCTGTCGCGCGGCGTCCCCATCCTGATGTTTCCCGAAGGCACCCGCTCCCAGGACGGAGAGGTGAAGGCCTTCAAGGACGGCGCCTTCACGCTGTCCATCCAGCAGCGCTGCCCCATCATCCCCGTGGTCCTCACCGGAACCGCGCGGACCATGCCCAAGCACGGGCTCATCCTTCAGCAGGCGGTCCACGCCCGCGTGCGCGTGCTGGAGCCCATCGACCCGGCGGGCTTCGCTGGGGACGTCCACGCCCTGCGCGACCACGTGCGCGACGTCATCGTCCGCGAGAAGGCGCGCATGGAAGCCGAACGTTGAGCCTCACGCGCCGGTGAAAAGCCCACGGCGCGTCAGGCATTGTCCATGACTGGCGTTCGTTGCATGTCAAAGGCCAGCGGTCCGCGCTGGCAGTCCAGGCGGCTTCCTCGTGGATGAGTGATTGCTTCCGGCAATCAATTGACTGCTCATTGGACCCGGGCCGACGTGTCACGGCGAACCCCCTGTGGAGGGGAGTGCCGGCCCCATGATGGGGTCTGGGCATGGCCTCTTCATGACTCGAGGGTGGACATGACGAAGCGGAACGTCTGGATGCTCTGTGCCTGGCTGGGGTTGAGCCTTGGCTGCGAACAGGTCGTGGAGGAGGCGCCCCTGCCCGCGGGGGACCCGGCGTCGCACGGCCAAGGGGAGGCCCTGGACGGAGTCGCCGCCCCATACCAGTGGGAGTGCTACCCGGAGCGCTATGGCTTCACTCCATCTCCCGCAGGCCTGCGCTTCCCGGCCGAGCACGAACTCCCCGGCTCACTGCTCCTGAGCTGGGAGGGGCCGGGATGCGACCGTCCGGAACAGCTCGCGCTCATCTTCGCCGCGCTGGGGCGCATCCCGGTGCATGTGGTCGCGGCGGAGTCGCTCCACGCGGGGATTCGCCAATGCCTTTCACAAGCGGGCGCGAGCCCGGCGCAGGTTTGGGCGGTCGACTTGATCCCCTTCAAGGTGGACACTGCGTGGATCCGCGACTTCGGGCCGGATGTCGTGGTGGGCCCGGATGGGAAGCAGCGCTACGTGGACAACGTCCTTCGTCCCATGCAGGCCTTCCAGTGCTTCAGCTTCGTGCTCTACGAGCATGCAGACCGAATCCCAGGCGACCTGGGTTGGTACAGGAGCATCCCCGTGGACCGGCCCGCCGTGGTGCTGTCGGGCAGCAACCTGCTGACGGACGGCGCGGGCCGGTGCTTCCGCGCCCGGCGTGACACCAATGCGAGCAACTGCTTCGCGCAATGGTGCTACTCGGAGGAGGAGACGAATGAAGTCCTCGGCCGCGCGCACGGCTGCGACGTCGTCACCTTGGAGTCGCTGGCGGGAGGCGTCATCGACCACATCGATATGTGGATGGCGGTGCTGTCCGCCAGGACGGTGCTCGTCGGCCGCTACGACGTCCGCGACGACGCCGTCAACGCGGCCATCCTGGACCGCAACGCGCGGCGGCTGGCGGACCTGGGCTACGACGTCGTACGCATCCCCATGCCTACGCCCTACTGCCAGGACGTCGGCGACTCCTGCCTGGGAGAACCCGGGCGCGTCCGGGAGTGCGACGGCACCAACACCCGCGTCTGGGCCACGTATCTCAACTCCATCCGTCTGGGGGATGTGATGGCGGTGCCCGTCTACCGTTGGGCTCCGGCCTCCCAGGCGCACCGCCTCCAGGGACAGGAGCAGGAGGCGCTCGCCACCTATCAGTGGGCGCTGGATCGCGACTTCGGTCCAGGCGCGGTGAAGGTGGTCCCCATCCCCTCTGACACGGTCATCCCGTGCCAGGGCTCACTGCACCGGCTCGCGAAGACGCTGCTGCCCTGAGCGCGGCCCCCACGGCAGACGCTGGGGGCCCGCGTCAAACGGGGCCTGGATTGGGGGCGGACTTCAGGGTCGCGCTGAATTTCTCCAGCCCGGACTCCAGAGAAAGACAGACGGGCTCCCAGCCCGCCACCTGCCGGGCATCCCAGGCCCGTTGGATCGCGTCTTCCACCTGCTCGGACTCCTCCAGCACCGCGAGGAGCCTCTCGGGACCCAGTGTCGGCTTGGCCACGGTCAGGAACCAGTGATCGAGCCGCTCATCCAGTTCAAGGAGCTCCCGAGCCGCCGTGATGGCACGAGCGGGAGCTCCGGGTTCGGTCATCATCCGCGGGAGGAGCTTCTGGAGCCCGAATGGGGATTCGTTGCTCTGCGCTGTCTTGCCCATGCCGCACCTCTCGCGCCAGCCATCGAACACGCTGGCGCGGGCCACATACCATTCCCGCTCACGGCGCCTGGATTTGGAGCATTCGCGGGGCCCGGAAACACGAAGGCCGGTAGCCCTGAGTTTCCTCAAGAACTACCGGCCTTGATGAGTGAGCGGCGGAAGGGATTCGAACCCTCGACCCCGAGCTTGGGAAGCTCGTGCTCTACCAACTGAGCTACCACCGCAGGCGACGCGCGAAGCAGGGCCCAAAGTAGGGGCGAGGCCTGGCCTTGTCAACCGGAAGAAGTGGCGGTGTCCTCCACCCTGCCATCGCGTCGAATCCGAGGCAGGGCGCGGGGCGACCCAGGCTTCGCCGCCCCGCGGGCGCTACTCCCCCTCCTCGACGGTGAGCTGGTACGAGTCCTGGAAGTTGGCCTCGCGGTTGCGCGAGTCGCGCACCTCGAAGACGTAGACGCCGGGCTCCGCGCTGTAGCGGATGGTCTCCGGCTGGTCGCCCTTGGCGCGGTCGGACGTCTGCACCAGCGTCAGCTTCCCGTCCGGCTGCACGCGGTGCAGGTACAGCCCCACGTCCACCTTGAGGATGCCCAGCAGCGTCGCGGTGATGGCCGTGCGCACCGGCCGGTCGGACAGGTCCACCCGGAAGTAGTCCACGTCCTTCGCCGGATACACCGTGCCGCGCACCGCCTTGCCCAGCGTCAGGTCCTGCGCGCGGTCCGGCGTGTTGTTGGGCTCGCGCTCCTCGCTCCCGTTGTCCGGAACCGTGGTGACGGTGATGCGGTAGGGCTGGTCCGCGTTCTCGAAGTCCTTCACGAACTTGCCGTTCACCTTGCGGAACGACCCCTCCACCCGGAAGTAGCAGGTGCCGTTGCAGGCGACGTTGTTGAGCCGCTCCGGCTCCTTGATGGCGCCGTCGTTCGCCTTCAGCAGCACCGTCTCCTTCTGCCCGTCCCCCTGCGGCGGCTCCACCATGGACAACGTCAGGTCCAGGCGGTCCACGCCCGACAGCTCCACCTTCGCCAGCACCGGCTCGCGCGTCGTCAGCACGTAGTTGTCCACGTCCGACTTGGGCGACAGGAAGCCCTCGCGGTAGCCCGCGCCCGTCAGCGGCGTGGCCTTCAACAGCTCGTCGTTGGGCTCCAGCTCCGCGTGCGCCCCCGCCTCCTCCTGCGACACGGTCAGCGTGTACGGCACCTGCGCGTTGTACGTGCGCCGCTGCGCCTTGCCCGTCCCCACCCAGCCGCCCTTCACCACCACGTAGACGACCCGGTCCGTGGCCCTCACGCCGATGTTGCGCAGCGCGAGCGGCTCGCCCTCCTTGCCCTGAAGGGTGAACAGCGGCGCCTCCGCGGCGGACAGGACGGAGATCTCCGGCCGCACGCCCTCCACGGCGGACAGCTCGATCTTCAGCGCCACCGAGGGGACCTCGGGCTCGGGCGGTACGCCCGCATCCACCGCCGCGGCGGCCAGCTCACCGGCGAGCTCTCCCGCGTGCTCCGGCTTCGCCGCCGGCGGCTCCCCACCCGCGAAGGTGCCCTCCGGGGCAGGGGAGGGGGCCGTGCTGTCATCGATGACCGGCGTCTCGTCCGGCACGGACGGGGGCGGGATGGCCGCGCCCGTGGGAGCCGGCGTCGGCGCCCCCGGGGCCGCGGGCGTCGTGCCCGGGGCCTGCGCCCCGCTGTCCTGGGCGGGGGGCTCGCCCGGGCCGGGCAGCTCCACCCGGTACCAGTCCTCGTCCCCCGAGTGCCCCAGGTACGCCGTCACCGTCTGCCCCAGCGGCAGGGCCGCGGCGTCCACGGCGCGGTCATTGGGCTCCCGCTCCTCGCCATCGTTGGGCTGGCGGTACTTCACCTCCAACGTGTAGGCGCCGCCCATGCCCTTGCGCGCGGGCGACACCACCACCCAGCGCTCCTTCTCCACATAGAGGTTGGGGAGGCGCTCGCCCTTGCCCTCGCCCTCGCTGTTGACGCCCACCAGCCGGTTGCGGTCCTGGTCGTAGACGTCCAGCTTGATGTCCCCGCCCGGCAGGCCGGACACCGTCACGTCCGCGATGCGCGGGGTGCCAGGGGCCAGCCGGTACCAGTCCTCGTCCAGCTTGTTGGGCTCCGCCGCCAGCCCCGCCGTCACCACGCTGTCGCGCGTGAGGGCCAGCGCCTGGTCGGGCCGCTCGTTGGGCTCCTGCTCCGTGAGGGCGGTGGGGCCCGTCTCCACCGCGCCCGCGTCCGGCGGCTCCGGCGGCACGTCCTTCTTGCATGCGGCCATCCCCAGCCCCAGCACACAGACCCAGCCCCAACGTCGCATCACGTCTTCCTCCTCGGTCGGTCCGCCTTGTCGGCCTGGGCGTGTCCGGGTGTCAAGCACCCCAACCCGCGCCGGGCCTCTTTCATCCGGAGCCCTCTCCGACATGGCCGGGCCCCGGGTCCGGTGGCGGCGGAAGGTGCGCACCCGGACTGGAGCCCCGGGCCGGGGACGATCCAAGATGCACCCATGCGACGCCTGTCCCTGGCCTCCCTGCTCCTCGTGTCCCCGTCCGTCCTCGCCGCCGCGCCGGCCGCGCCCGGCTACGCCCAGGCGGAGACCTGGGTGGACCAGGAAGCGCACCCGGAGCACTACGTGCCCCTGAACCTGCTGGACGGCCGGGACACCACCGCGTGGTGCGTGGAAGGGGCGAAGCCCGCGCACGTCTTCATCGGCTTCAAGGAGCCCGTCACCCTGGACGAGGTGCGCGTCTACACGGGCGACGGCACGTCCCGCGACGCCTTCAAGGCCAACGGCCGGGTGCGCAAGTTCACGCTCACCAGCGTGGACGCCTCCCGCAGCGTCACCGTGCAGGACAAGCGCGGCCTGCAGGCCGTGCCCCTGTCCCAACCGCTGTTCGGCGCGCGCTTCACCCTGGAGGTGGCGGACCGCTTCCCAGGCGCGAAGGACGACGCCCCGGTGTGCATCACCGACCTCATCCTCTACTCGGGCGGCAAGCCGCTCAACGGCCCCGCGCTCGCCACCCGCTTCAAGTACGACGCGCGCGTGGCCCCGCTCGTGGGCACCTGGTTCGGCGGCCACGAGGGCGCCCCGGAGCGCTTCCTGTCCTTCTTCGTGGATGGCACCTGGCGCTTCTCGCTGGAGCCCTTGGAGACGCCCGAGCCCACCACGGTCGTCACCGGCACCTACACCGTGACGGGCAACCGCGTGACGCTGGACATCCCCAAGAAGGGCAAGGTGGCGGCCCGCTTCGAGCGGACGCCCGCCGGCGAGGGGCCGAAGGCGGCCGCCGCGCTGTCGCTGGACGGGACGCTCCCCGAGGAGTGGGGGAGCACCTTCCGCGGCCAGCCGTGAGGGCGTCCGGGCGCTTGAGGGGCCCGGCCGACGCCTAGATGGCGGCCTTGGCTTTCAGCTTGGCGCTGAAGGCGCGGAAGAATTCGATGATCTTCTTCTCCGCCGCCTCGGTGTCCGCCGCGTCCGCGAACTCGGACTCCAGGAAGATGCCGCCGCACGACTCGCAGGTGTCGAACTGCAAGGGGTGCTGCCGGTCGCCGCCGACGTAGCGCACCAGGTCGACCTGGCAGTCGGGGCACTGACCGGTCAGGGCCTCGGCGTCCATCTTCCCGCCCTGGCCCTCCAGCCCCGGAAGGTTGTTGTGAAGGAGGATCCGATTCAGATCCGCGACATCGATCCACAACCCGCCGCACTCTTTACATTCCCGCAACGTCTCGTGATCTCCTTCGAGATCAGTCATTTCGGCGTTGCAACCGGGGCAATTCATGGGGCGGCTCGTTCTCCTGAAGGGGGGAGCAATGGTGCTCCCCGGTGAATGGAGAATGATAGGTCGCCCAAAAATTGGGATGCAACCCGGGCCGCAGCTTCTGTTGTCAACGTGCCGTCAGGCAGCCCCCAGGGCTCAGGCACGCTCCTTCACACGGCGGATGTCGGCGCCCAGGCCCCGCAGCTTGCGCTCCAGGCGTTCGTACCCGCGGTCCAGGTGGTACACGCGGCTGACCTCGGTGTGCCCGTCGGCCCGCAGGCCGGCCAGGATGAGCGACGCGCTGGCGCGCAGGTCGGTGGCCATCACCGGCGCCCCGCTCAGCGCCTTCACGCCCTTCACCACCGCGGTGTGCCCCTGGATGGTGATGTCCGCGCCCAGCCGGTGCAGCTCGGGCACATGCATGAAGCGGTTCTCGAAGATGTTCTCGGAGATGACCGACGTGCCGTGGCTCACCGTCATCAGCGCCATCAACTGCGCCTGCATGTCCGTGGGGAAGCCCGGGTGCTCCGTGGTGGTGATGTTCACCGACTTGAGCGTCTTCGGCGCCTTGCAGCGCAGGCCGCCACCCTCGGCGGTGAGGGTGCAGCCGGCCTCACGCAGCTTGTCGATGACCGCGTCCAGGTGCTCCGGCCGCGCGTGCTTCACCAGCACGTTGCCCCCGCTGATGGCCGCCGCCACCAGCAGCGTGCCCGCCTCGATGCGGTCCGGCAGGATGGCGTGGTCCACCGGGTTGAGCGACTCCACGCCCTCGATGGTGATGACGGACGTCCCCGCGCCCTCCACCTTCGCGCCCATCTTGTTGAGCACCCGCGCCAGCTCCTCCACCTCCGGCTCGCGCGCGCAGTTCTCCATCACCGTGCGGCCCTTCGCGAGCACCGCCGCCATCATCACGTTCTCCGTGCCGGTGACGGTGATGACGTCGAAGTTGACCATGCCGCCCTTGAGCTGCTTCGCCCGGGCCTCCACGTAGCCTTCGGTCAGGTGGATGTCCGCGCCCAGCGCCTTGAGGCCCTTCAGGTGCTGGTCGATGGGGCGCGCGCCAATGGCGCACCCGCCCGGCATGGACACGCGCGCCCGCCCGAAGCGCGCCACCAGCGGCCCCAGCACCAGGACGCTGGCGCGCATGGTCTTCACCAGCTCATAGGGGGCCTCCGGGGTGATCTCCCCGGCGATGCTGATCTCACACGTGTCCGCCTTCTTGCCCGTCAGCCGCGCGGCCTCGCACCCCATCGTGCGGAGCACCTCCAGCATCGTGGCCACGTCCGCCAGGTCCGGCACGTTGCGGAAGGTGTTCGTGCCGTCCGCCAGCAGCGCGGAGGCCAGGATGGGCAGCGCCGCGTTCTTCGCGCCGGAGACCTCCACCTCGCCGTGCAGCGCGGTGCCGCCCTTCATGACGATCTTGTCCATGTCTTTGCGTGCCTTCTTCCGTGCTGCTTCCGGGCCTCACGGCCGTGGCCCTCAGGCCGCGGGCTGTGTCCCGAACGCCATGCGTTCGCGCCGCTCCAGGTCCTTCTCCACTCTCGCGTCCGCGTACCCCGCGGCCCGCAGGAGCTCCAGGACGGCGCTGCCCTGGGTCTCCCCCATCTCCAATGCAAGCAGCCCGCCAGGTTCCAGCACCCGCCGGGCGCCCTGAATCACCCGCCGGAGCGCGGCCAGGCCATCCGGTCCGCCATCCAGCGCCAGCCGGGGCTCGCGCCGCACCTCCGCCGACAGCCCGGCGATGTCCCCGGAGTCGATGTACGGCGGGTTGGACACCACCACCCGGAACGTCGCGTCCGGGGGCAGGGGCGCGAACAGGTCGCCCTCCAGCACGCGGACGCGCTCGCCCACGCCCAGGGCCTGGGCGTTCTCACGCGCCAGCGCGCACGCGTCCTTCGACAGGTCGGTGGCGAGCACCGTGGCCTGGGGCCGCTCCGCCGCCACGCTGATGGCGATGCAGCCGGAGCCCGTGCACACGTCCAGCACGCGCGACGGCGCGTCCTTGGGCACCGCGTGCAGCACGGCCTCCACCAGCAGCTCCGTCTCCGGCCGGGGGATGAGCACGCGCGCGTCCACCTTGAAGGGGCGGTTGTAGAACTCCTTCGCGCCCGTCAGGTAGTTGGTGGGCTCGCCCGCGAGCCTGCGCTCGATGAGCGCGCGGAAGGCCCCCAGCTCGTCCTTCGTCAGGGGGCGGTCCAGGTCCACGTAGAGGCGCACCCGGCCCGTCTTGAGCACGTGCGCCAGCAGGATCTCCGTCGTGAGACGGGGGGCGTCCACCTGGCGCTTCTCGAAGTGCTGCGTCGTCCAGGTGAGGACCCGGCGGATCGTCCAGACGTCGCTCATGCTTCGCTGGGGGGCCGCCCGCCGCCCGTCTGCGCCTTGAGGGCTTCGGCCTGGTAGTGGGTGCGGCAGGCGGTGATGACCTCGTCCACGTTGCCCACCATGATGGCCGGCAGGTTGTGCACGGTGAGGCCGATGCGGTGGTCGGTGAGCCGGTCCTGCGGGAAGTTGTACGTGCGGATCTTCTCGCTGCGGTCGCCCGTGCCCACCTGGCCGCGGCGCATGGAGTCGCGCTCGTTGCGGATGCGCTCCTGCTCGATTTCGTAGAGCTTCGCGCGCAGCATGCGCATGGCCATGGCGCGGTTCTTCCCCTGGCTCTTCTCCTGCTGGCACTTCACCACGATGCCGGACGGCTTGTGGATGAGGCGCACCGCGGAGTCCGTGGTGTTGACGCTCTGGCCGCCGGAGCCCGTGGAGCGCATCACCTGCATCTCGATGTCCGCCGGGTTCACCTGCACGTCCACGTCCTCCGCCTCCGGCATCACCGACACGGTGATGGTGGAGGTGTGGATGCGTCCCTGCGTCTCCGTGGCCGGCACGCGCTGCACGCGGTGCACCCCGGACTCGTACTTCAGGTTGCTGAACACCGCGTCGCCGGACAGCGTCACCGTGGCGTCCTTCACGCCGCCGGCGTTGCCCGCGCTCATGTCCACGATGTCCGCCTTCCAGCCCCGGCGGTCCGCGTAGCGCAGGTACATCTGCATCACTTCCTCCGCGAAGAGCGCGGCCTCGTCGCCGCCCGCGCCCGCGCGGATCTCCAGGATGACGTTCTTGTCGTCATTGGGGTCCTTGGGCAGCAGCAGGATCTTGAGCGACGCCTCCAGCTCCTCGCGCTGCGCCTTCAGGCCGGGCAGGGCCTCCTTCGCGTAGGCCTTCTCGTCGGGGTCGGCGCTGGACAGCCACGCCTCCACCTCGCCCAGGTCCGCCAGCACCTTGCGGTAGCTCCGGAAGGTCTCGACGAGCCGCTCCAGCCCGGCGCGCTCCTTGGACACCTTCTGGAGCTTCGCCGTATCAGCGAGGATATCGGGGTTCGACAGGTCGGCCGTGAGCCGCTCGAAGCGGCGCTCGACCTCTTCCAATTTGTCAATCATGCGTGGGTCCCGGGGCGTCTTGCCCCTTTGGCCGCCCCGTGGCAAGGGCCGAGGGCGTCAAGGAAAACCTTGGCCGTGCGGGCAGCGGCATGTAAGAACGCCCCCCGTCGCCGCCCGGTGCGGCTCGATTCACGCTCAACACGGAGTCCTTCAACATGGCCGCACAGAAGGGAAATCGTTCCAAGAAGAAGCTCAAGAACCGCGCCAAGACCCGGAAGGCGCAGCTGAAGCGCCGCCGCACGCGCTTCAAGCGCGGCCAGCGCAACAACAAGTAGGCACGAAGGCTACTCCCCCCCTCGGACACTGGAGGAGGGGAGCGGCCGGGCCCCAGGCTCCCCCGCCTCCAGGGCCGGAAGCATCCGCTCCAGGCCGGGGGCCTGCGACGCGGTGCGCAGCAGCGTCATCACCCCTTCGGCCTCGGCACCCGTCACGGGCACCGGCTGGACGGGGAACTCGGGATAGCGGTCGGTCCTGAGGGGCAGCACGTCACTGGAGAGATAACCCGTGGAATCGAAGCGCGCCCGCCACAGGACGCTGCGCTTGTCCCGGGGATTCCAGTTCCCGCCGAACACGAAGTTGCCCAGCGAGTAGAGCACCGGCCTGCCCCGGTAGAGCTCCATGGACTGGAGCACGTGGGGGTGGCTGCCGAGCACGCCCGCGGCGCCCGCGTCGATGGCCGCGTGCGCCAGCCGCACCTGGTACGGCTCCGGGGTGGTGTTGCCCTCGATGCCCCAGTGGAAGAAGGGCAGCACCAGGTCCGCCCGGGCCTTCGCCGCGGCGATGTCCTCGCGCAGCATCCGCTCCATCACCTCCACGTCGGAGAAGTGCCCGGCCACGCCCGGCGTGGTGTCCGTGGCGTAGACCTGGGGCGGCTCGATGTTGCGCGAGCCCAGGAAGAAGTAGCCCAGGAACGCGATGCGCTGGCCCCCCACGTCGAGGAGGGCGGGGCGGCGGGCCTCCGCGAGGGTGCGCCCCGCGCCGAAATAGGGGATGCGCGCGGCCTCCAGGGCGGTGAGGGTGTCCAGGAGCCCCTGCGCGCCGTAGTCCATCATGTGGTTGTTGGCCAGGCTCACCACGCCCACGCGCCCCGCGGTGAGCACGTTCACCAGCTCCGGCCGCGCCTTGAAGTTGAAGTTCTTGGGCAGCTTCTGCGTGCTGTCCGTGTACGGGCACTCCAGGTTCACGACGAACAGGTCGCCGGAGTCCACGATGGGCATCACCTCGCGCAGGCCGTACGCGAACATCTCCTCGCGCGAGCGGCCCTGGGCCACCTGCGCGTCGAAGTACTCCTCGTAGTGGTACCCCACCGTCACGTCGCCGCCCACCACCAGCGTCACCGGGCGGGCGGGTGCGGGCCCGGCAGGCCGTCCGGAGGCGCTCGCGGGGGACTGGCCGTCCGGGGGACCGCCCGGGTGTCCGGTAGTGGACCCGCCCGGGGCGCCCTGGGTGCCCCCTGGAGCCGGCTCCGTCCCGGGCGGGGGCGTCGTCAGCCCTGGGGGCGGAGGCGCGGGCGTCGCGGGGCGGGGATGGCAGGCGGCGAGCGACAGCAGGAGCAGCAAGGCGGCGTGGCGCATGGGCAAGGGGAAACTCTACCTTGCACCGGGAAACGCGCGACGCGTAGATTGCCGCGCGCTCCATGGCCCGGGAAAAGGACAACATCGCTCTGTCCGATGAGCACAACACCCGCGGCATCGAGCTGGCGGATCGCGGCTGGCTGGACGAGGCCATCAAGGAGTTCCGCAAGGCCATCGACCTGGACCCCACGTCGGCGCACGCGCACGACAACCTGGCCACGGTCTACGCGGAGAAGAAGCAGTTCCGCGAGGCGCTGGCGGAGTACCTCACCGCGCTCAAGCTGGAGCCGGAGAGCGCCACCGCGCACTACAACCTGGCCTGCTTCCTCTCCACGCACGCCAGCGAGATGGCGGTGGAGGAGTACAAGGAAGCCATCGAGCTGGATCCGGAGTACCCGGACGCCCACCTCAACCTGGGCCTCACGTACGCGGACCAGGGGCGGGTGGAGGAGGCGATGCGCGAGCTGCAATCCGCCATCGAGCTGGATCCGCAGGACGCCTTCCCCCGGCACGAGCTGGCGGCGCTGATGATGGACGAGGGCGACTACCGCTCCTCCATCACCCAGCTGAAGGAAGTGGTGCGGCTGGAGCCGGACAACTTCGAGGCGCAGCTGGACCTGGGTATCTGCTACGCCCAGAAGGGCTTCTACGCGGAAGCCGAGCGCGCCTACGAGCGCGCCCGGGCGCTCAATCCGGACGACCTGCTTCTCAACTACAACCTGGCGGCGCTGTACGCGCTGTGGGGCCGTCCGAAGGACGCCGTCCAGTACCTGCAGAAGGCGCTGGCGGCGGACCGGCAGAAGGTCCTGGGGTGGCTGTCCGCGGACCCCATGTTCGACGTGCTCAAGGGCGATCCGGACTTCGAAGCCCTCTTCTGAGGGAATCACGCAATGGAATGGGTTTTCCTGGGGCTGGCGCTGCTGCTGGTCGTCGCGAACGGCTTCTTCGTGGCGACGGAGTTCGCCATCGTGAAGATCCGCGCCACGCGCCTGCAGTCCCTGGCGGATGAAGGCACGCCCGGCGCGAACATGGCCCTGAAGATGGTGGGCGAGCTGGACGCGTACCTGTCCGCCACGCAGTTCGGCATCACGCTCGCGTCGCTGGGGCTGGGCTGGCTGGGAGAGCCCGCGTTCGCGCACCTGCTGGAGCCGGTGCTGACGCGGCTGGTGCCGGAGGGCTCCGCGACCACCGTCGCCCACAGCGTGGCGGTGGTCATCTCGTTCAGCATCATCACGTTCCTGCACATCGTGCTGGGGGAGCTGGCGCCCAAGAGCCTCGCCATCCAGCGCGCGGAGCAGACGACGCTGGCGGTCGCGCTGCCCATGCGCGTGTTCTACTTCCTCTTCTACCCGGCCATCCGGCTGCTCAACGGGTTGGCGGCGCTGGTGCTCAAGGCGTTCGGGCTGCACTCGGCCAGCGAGTCGCACGAGGCGACGAACGAAGAGGAGCTGCGCGTCATCCTGCACAGCTCCGCGCAGGCGGGCGCCATCACCACGGCGCGCGCGGAGCTCCTGGAGCGCGCGCTGGAGATGGCGCAGAAGACCGCGCGTCAGGTGATGGTGCCCCGCAACCAGATGCGCTACCTGGACGTGGAGGAGACGCTGGACAAGAACGTCATCGACGCGCGGGCGTCCGGGCACACGTGGCTGCCGGTGTGTCGGGGCAACCTCGACGAGCTCGAGGGCGTGGTCAACGTGAAGGACCTGTTCTTCCTCCTGTCGCGCGGTGAGCTGCGCAGCCTGTCCCAGGTGCAGCGGCCGGTGCTCTTCATCCCGGAGAACGCGACGCTGGAGCAGCTGCTCACGGAGTTCCGCCGGCGCCGGCGGCAGATCGCCATGGTGGTGGACGAGCACGGCGGCACGTCTGGCCTCGTCACCATCGCGGACGTGGTGGCGGAGGTGGTGGGCGACGTGGCGGAGCTGGGCCGGCGAGTGGAGGAGGTCCGGGCGCTGCCGGGAGGCCGCTTCGAGCTGCCGGGCACCGCCCAACTGGACGACCTGGAAGCGCAGCTGGACGTGACCTTCGACCTGAGCGACGACGAGAAGGGCGAGGTCACCACCATCGCCGGCTACCTGATGACGAAGCTGGGCCGGGTGCCGGAGAAGGGCGACAGCCTCAAGCTCGACATGTGGCGCATCCTCGTGGACGAGGTGGACGGCCCGCGCGTGGTGCGCGTGACCGTGGAGCCCCAGTCGCGCGCCGGCGCGCAGGCCCCCGGGACGGGCCGCCCGCCGGAGCCTCCCGCGTCGTCCGGCGAGACGGGGTAGGGCCCCGCTCCAAGCCGAGCGCCCCCAGGAGGCGTCAGCCCTTGGTGGCCCGCGTCTTCTTCTTCGCGCCCCCCTGGATGGAGGCCGGCTTCACCTTGGCGGCGGGCCGCTCCACCTTGAGCAGCTCCAGGTGCGTCTCCCCGTCGGTGGTCAGCTTGAGGATGCCCACGTCCGGCGCGAACCACATGTAGCTCTCCATGGACCGCCCCTCCGAACCGGGGCGGCTGGCGCGGGCCGTGGTGATGTTGCGGATCTTCAGGGCCTTGAAGGTGCCCGCCTGCACGGTGATCTCCTCCTCGCCCACCACCGTGGCCTCCTTGTCGAAGGTCGTGGCGATGATGGGGCGCAGGCCGCCCTTCCTCGCCGGCGGCTGGAGCTTCACCGACAGGCTGTTCTTCCAGGTGCCCCCGGGGACCATCACGGAAGGGGCCGGCACGGCCGCGCCCTCCGCGCTGACCACCTGCACGTCCATGCCGGACGCGGACAGGAGCGTGCCCTCCAGGCCGCCCAGGCCCGTGCGCACGCCCTGCGCGTCGCAGGTCAGCTCCGTCTGGCCGCTCCGGCCCTTGAGGCTCACCGCCAGCGTCGCCTTCACCGTGCCATCCGGCGCGGGCACGACGTCCTTCGTCGCCAGCACCAGCTCCGACGCGTGGCCCGCCCGGTACGTCAGCGTCAGGCCGTCCTCCATGGGAAACCAGGGGTTCGGACAGGGGGCCGGCGCCGCCGCCACCACCATGTCAGACCGGGGTGCTACCTGGGACGTCGGGGACGCACCTACGAGGAGCGACAGGGCGAGCAAGGGCTGGAACGTAGGACGCCTCCAGAAAGATCAAGAGGAAGGTAGGGTGGGTCGGCTGCTTTGCAAGGGTGATGCGAGGCCGCCTGCCCTCCATCCTGTAGCACTGGACGTAGGGTCATGCGTGGCATGGTCACGCTTGATCACCGGTGGGGTGCTTGGTACTCCTGCCGGACGCTGCGGAGCCGATTTTCCGGCCTCGCGCGCGTTTTCATCCCGTCTCACCGTCGGCCTGTAGGGAGCCCGCTGGCATGCGAATCAAGCGCCTGGACATCACCGGCTTCAAGTCGTTCATGGAGCGGAGCGTCTTCTCCTTCGACGAGGGCGTCACCGGCGTCGTCGGCCCCAACGGGTGTGGCAAATCCAACGTCGTGGACGCCATCCGCTGGGTGATGGGCGAGCAGAGCGCGAAGAACCTGCGCGGCCGCGGCATGGAAGACGTCATCTTCAACGGCTCGGAGAACAAGCCGCCCCTGTCCATGGCGGAGGTGTCGCTCACCTTCCTGGTGGACGACACGGACACGCTGGCGCCGCAGTACCAGGGCTTCAGCGAGATCACCGTGACCCGGCGCCTGTTCCGCAACGGCGACTCCGAGTACCTCATCAACAAGACGCTCTGCCGCCTGCTGGACATCACCGAGCTGTTCCTCGGCACGGGCGTGGGCACCAAGGCCTACTCCATCATCGAGCAGGGCCGCGTGGGCCTCATCGTCTCCAGCAAGCCGGAGGACCGCCGGCACCTCTTGGAGGAGGCCGCGGGCGTCACCAAGTACAAGGCCCGCCGCAAGGCCGCCGAGCGCAAGATGGAGGCCACCGAGGCCAACCTCCTGCGCGTCAACGACATCACGGGCGAGCTGGAGAAGCGGCTCGACACGCTGTCGCGTCAGGCGAAGAAGGCGGAGAAGTACCGCAAGCTCAAGGCGCGCATGCGGGAGATCGACCTGCACTCAGCCAGCCACCGCTCGCTGGAGCTGATGGCGGAGAAGCGCGTGCTCCAGTCGCGCCTGGAGAACCTGGGCGGCGAGGAGCGCGAGGGCCTGGACCGGGTGAAGGAGCTGGAGGAGGTCATCACCCGGCGCCGCGCGGAGCTGGACGCGGAAGGCGCCGCGCTCCAGCAGTTCGCGGGAGAGGTCCACGGGCTGGAGAGCGCCCTGCAGCGCGACGCGCAGGAGCTGGCGTACGGCCGGCGCGACTTCGAGGAGACCGGCACGCGCGTGGACGCGGCGCAGGCGGAGCTGGACGCGCTGCTCGCGCGGCAGGCGGAGGTCGTGGAGACCATGACGGCCCGCGAGGCGGAGCTGTCGGGCATCGCCGGCTCGTACAAGGAAGACGAAGTGGCCATGCAGGTGGCCCTGGAGGAGCAGCGCCGCGTCTCCGTGCTCCAGACGGAGATCTCCCTGCGCCTGGAGCAGGAGCGGGCGGGCCTGGTCGCCGTGGCCACGCGGCTGGCGAACCACGAGAGCAACCTGGTCAACCTGGCGCGGCAGCGCACCGACCTGGAGGCCCGCCGCGCGAAGCTGTCCGCCGAACTGGAGACGCTGCACGCCCAGGAGCAGGCGCTGGACGGCGTGCGCACCCAGGCGGCGAAGCACGTGGAGGACACCCGCCACCTGGCCTCCGAGCTGGCCGAGCGCCGGGGCCAGGAGGAGGAGGCCCTCACCCGCACGCGCGAGGCCTTCACGGAGAACGAGGTCCAGGTCATCGCGCTGCGCGAGGAGCTGAGCGACAAGCGCAGCCGCCTGTCCTCGCTGGAGGACATCCAGAAGAACTACGACGGCTTCGACCGGGGCGTGCGCGCCGTGATGGTGCGCGCGGCGGAGGCGGCGCGGGAGCAGGGCATCTTCGGCCTGGTGGCGGACGTGCTCACGGTGAACTCGCCGCGCTATGAGCGCGCGGTGGAGGCCGCCCTGGGCGAGCGGCTCCAGCACGTCATCGTGGACAGCCGCGAGAAGGGCGTGGAGCTGGTGGAGTACCTGAAGGGCCACGCGGAAGGGCGCGGCACCTTCCTGCCGGTGCCCAGCGGGGAGCAGGGCCGGGGCCTCGTGGAGCCGGACCTCACGCGCCCGGGCGTCCTCGCCCACGCGCTGCGCGAGGTGTCCTGCGAGCCCGCGCTGGAGCCGGTGCTGCGGCTCTTGCTGGGCGACGTGGTCATCGTCCAGGACCTGCTCGCCGCCCGCGAGTACGCCGAAGCCAGCCCCGTCCCGTGCACGCTCGTCACGCTGGAGGGCGAGGTCTTCCGCACCGACGGCTCCATCACCGGCGGTGAGCGCGAGGGCGCGGCGGTGGGCGCGCTCCAGAAGAAGCGGGAGATCGCCGAGCTGGCGTCGGAAGTGGCGCGGGTGGAGGAGCGCTACAACGAGATCCTCACCCGCCACTACACGCTCCAGAAGCAGATGGGGCAGGCGGAGGCCGTCCTCAAGGGCCTGGGCAAGGAGCAGCACGCGGAGGAGGTCAACCTGGCCAGCCAGGAGAAGGACCTCCACAAGGCGAGCGAGGACCTGGCCCGGGTGCGCGAGCGGCTGCGCTCGCTGGAGGGCGAGGCGGGGCAGCTGTCGCAGAGCCACACCGCGCTCGCCAACGAGGAGGAGTCCAGCCGGGGCGAGGTGGCCCACGGCCAGGCGGACCGCGAGGCGCGCGAGGAGCGCGTGCGCCAGTACGCCGGGGAGCTGGAGGGGCTGCGCCAGCGCGCGGACATGGCGTCCTCGGACCTGATGGGCCTGCGCGTGAAGGTGGCCGCCGGCAGCGAGCGCGGCGAGTCCGCGCGCAAGGAGCTGGAGAGCCTGGTGTCCCAGCGCCGGGACATGGAGGCGCGCGTCGGCCGGCTGCAGGGCACCGTGACGGAGGGCCGGGCCAAGGTGGAGACGCTCCAGGGCCGGCTCGCGGAGCTGGAGTCCACCCGGGAGCAGCGCGCGGAGGCGCACCGCGGGGCGGCGGAGACCCTGGAGGCGCGCCGCGCCGCGCACACCGCGGCCACCACCGAGGTGCGTGAGCAGGACACCGCCTTCCGCGAGCTGCGCGGCCGGCTGGATGAGCTCATGCAGGGCCTGTCCCAGATTTCGCTGCGCGAGAAGGAGATCGCCCTGGAGATGGAGCACCTGGCCTCCGGCATCCGCGAGCGCTACCAGCTGGAGCTGGCCGCGGAGCTGCACCAGTACCACCTGCTGCCGCCGCTCTCGGACGAGGTGGAGGGGGAGCTCAAGGACCTGCGCGCGCAGGTGGAGAAGATGGGGGAGATCAACCTCACCGCCATCGACGAGCACGCGGAGCTGTCCAAGCGCTACGAGTTCCTCTCCACGCAGCGCCAGGACCTCCAGGCGTCCATCAGCCAGCTGAAGGAAGCCATCGTCCGCATCGACGCGACGAGCCGCGAGCGCTTCAAGCAGACCTTCGACGTGGTGAACGACAAGTTCCAGGCCATCTTCCCGCGCCTGTTCGGCGGTGGCCGCGCCAGCCTGGTGCTGACGCAGGAAGGCCCCAACGGCGAGCCGGGCGTGGAGATCGTGGCCCAGCCGCCGGGCAAGAAGCTCCAGAGCGTCAACCTGCTGTCCGGTGGCGAGAAGGCGCTCACCGCCGTGGCGCTCATCTTCGGCATCTTCCTCATCAAGCCCACCCCCTTCTGCCTCCTGGACGAGGTCGACGCCCCGCTGGATGAGGGCAACGTGGGCCGCTACAACGACATGGTGAAGGAGATGAGCCGCCAGTCGCAGTTCATCCTCATCACCCACAACAAGCGCACCATGGAGGTCGCCGACACGCTCTACGGCGTCACCATGGAGGAGCCCGGCATCTCCAAGCTGGTCAGCGTGAAGATGCGCGAGGCCGCCGCGCACAACGACGACAAGGTCCCCGCCGCGTCGTAGCGCGGCAGGGCAGGGACTCCGGGGCCTCTCCAGAGGCTCCAGAAAAGACGACGGGCGCCCCGGGAAGTCTCCCCGGAGCGCCCGTTCTCTTTCGACCGCCGGGAGGACTCCCGGTGGCCCGCGTGCCTACTTCTTCTTGGGCGCGGTGTAGTTCACCTTCGGGCAGGCGCTCTGGTCCGCGGCCAGACGCTGCTGGGCGCCGGCGACGTCCTTCTGGGTGTTGGCGAGCGCCTCCTGGCTGGCGGTCTCCACGGGGGCCCAGTTCTCCTCCTTGGCCTTCAGGCCCTGCACCAGGGTGAGCGTGGTCTGGTCCACCGTCTCCTGCGCCTTGAGGGCGTTCACCCACGCGGTGGCGGACTCCACCAGCGCGTTGCACTTGGAGGACAGCTCGCTGGCGAGCTTGTAGTCCTTCGTCTTGGTGTACTTCTGAACGACGGCGTCATACGTCTCCGCCGCGTTGCTGCGCTCGCCGTAGGCGATGGCGGACGCGGCGGCCGTCTGGGTGCGCGCCAGCTCCAACTGGAAGAAGCGCAGCTCCGGCGGCATGTCCGCGGAGGCCTCCAGCGGGGCCTGCGAGTTGAAGTACACGAAGCGGAAGGGGAACTTCAGCTCGCCCGTCGCCTTGGTGGGCATCGCCGCGACCTTCGCCTTCAGGCAGGACGCGAGCTGGTCGCCCTCCGTGCTTCCGGTGGGCTTGAAGGTGACCTCCGTGGGGTTCGGCTGGCCCTTCATGATGTGGATGTCGAAGGCCAGCACCGGCGGCGTGGACGCCTTGTAGCCGGCGAAGCACTCACACCAGTCCTTCTCCGCAAGGCGCACCGCGCCGGAGAAGTCCGAACCCTCGTTGATGCCCAGGGTAACGGAGGGGTTGTTGGCCGTGGCGTGTTCGTACTCGTACGTGGACTCCACCGGCTGGGCGTTCGCCGCCAGCGCCGCGGGCTTCACGTACGTGTCCACCACCTTCTGGACGCACTGGGTGCCCGCCGGGGTGAGGTTCTCCCCGGAGACGGCGTGCGTGGTGCCCTGGGCGCTGACGGTCGTCTTCACCACCACCTTGGTGTTGGCCGCGGGGCCGCGGTTCGCCGGATCCACCAGGCACTCCAGCACGTCCGGACGGACGCTCAGGAGCGCGCCCACGAGGATGCCCTGGTTGGCGGGGGCGGGCAGGGTCCGCTCATGCGGGAAGCAGGAGGCCAGGTCGAAGGGCGGCTGGTTGGTGATGCGCAGCCGCTCTTCCTTGGTCATCTCCTTCTGACCTTCGGTGGCGTCGCCGGTCTTCTGCTGACCGGCACAGGCGGCGGTGAGGATGACGGAGGCGACGGCGAGACGTCTCAGCATGGTGAGGCTTTCTCCCGGTGGGGTGGGGTGGGTGGGTGCTGCGGTCGGGCTCTCACTTCTCCAGTCCCTCGGCGTTCTTGAGGTCCTTGAGGCGGAGTCCGTTCTTCTTCAACAGGCGATAGAGGCTCTGCATGGACAGGCCGGTGCGCTGCTCCGCGGCCTTCATGTCGAAGGCCACCTCGCGCATGATCTCCGCGAAGTACAGTCGCTCGAAGTCCGCGAGCACGCGGTCCTTGGCCTCGTGGTACGGCATGCCGGAGACGATGGCGGCCACGTTGGTGGCGGGCTCGCTGCCCTCCGCGCGCTTGGGCGTGTGCGCCAGGAAGTCCAGCCAGCTGGTGTTGCCCGTCTCCTGCATCAGGGCGCCGCGCTCCAGCACGTTGCGCAGCTCCCGCACGTTGCCCGGCCAGTCGTAGCCCTCGAAGAGGGCCAGCGTCTGCGGCGTCAATTCCAGGGCGGCCTTCATCCCGCGCGACAGCGCCTGCGAGAGCGTGGGGATGTCGTCTCGGCGGGTGCGCAGGGGCGGCAGCCGCACGCGCGCCACCGCGAGCCGGAAGTAGAGGTCCGCGCGGAAGCGGCCCTGGCGCACGTCCTCCTCCAGGTTGCGGTGCGTGGAGGCGATGACGCGCACGTCCACCGCCACCGGCTGCCCGTCCAGGGACGGCACCTCCCGCGTCTCCAGCACGCGCAGGAGCTTGCCCTGCACGGACATGGGCAGCTCGCCCACCTCGTCCAGGAAGAGGGTGCCGCCGCGCGCCGCCTCGAAGATGCCGCGCGCGCCCTTGTCCTCGTTCTCCCCGGCGCGCAGCCCGCCGAACAGCTCGCGCTCCGCCTTCTCCTCGGAGATGAGGTTGCAGTCCACGACCTTGAAGGCGCCGTGGCGGCGCAGCGAGTGCTGATGCACCGCGCGCGCGGCCAGCTCCTTGCCGGTGCCCGTCTCACCCTCGACGAGCAGGTTCATGTCCTCGCGGGCGATGCGGCGCAGCTCCGTGAAGACCCAGCGCATCTTCTCCGAGCTGCCCACGAGCTGCCCGAAGGACTCCGTGCCGGCGACCTCCACCTCCGTCGCGCGGGCGGCCACCTTCACCGCGAGCTTCGTCTTGCCCAGCTCCACCTTGTCGCCGCTGGAGACGAAGGCCTGGAGGATGCGGCGGCCGTCGATGAACGTGCCGTTGCGGCTGCCGGTGTCGCGCAGCAGCAGGCCCTGCGGCAGCCGCTCCACCTCCAGGTGGCGGCGGCTCACCGTCGGGTCGCTCAGCACCAGGTCCCCCGCGCTGTCGGAACCCACACGCACCAGCGAATCCCGCGTGGTGACCTTCTTCCCCTTGTCCGGACCCCCCACGACTTCCACCGTCCACTCGTGGAGGGGGACGCGGGTGGACTGCCCCTCGCGCTCCGCCTGCACGGTTTCGGTGACATCCGGTCTGTCAATCATGATCACGGACCCCTGGTCGCACCGGGTCGCGGGGGGCGAAAGGACCCCTCCCCGCCCTGAATCCCGCCTGTTTAGGGGGGACTGCACACAGGGGGCAAGCGGAAGAAGTGGACTCGGAAACGTCCGTTGAAGGTGAAGACAGATGGAGCCCGCGCGCCCCTACCGGGGACGTCGGGCTCGTTTCCGGGCGTGTCTTCGCGCGTCAGTACGTCCCTGGGGCGTCGCTCGCGGGGAACGACTCCTTGGACTGCTCATCCACGGAGTCATCCCCGGGGCTCCCCCCGGAGCGCACGCTGGCGTTGGTGGGCTCCCGCACCTCGCCCGCTGACGCCTCGCTGGAGGCGTTCGCCTTGCCCCTGGGGCGCTTGGACGGGGCCGGGGAGGGGGGGCGGCGGCGGGGGGCGGCCTGCGCGTTCACCATGCGCGCGCCCAGCAGGTTCTTGGCGCGCTCGGCCAGGTTTCGCTGTTCGTCCCGCCAGTCGCGGAAGAGCTGCGCCAGCTCCGGGTCTCCGGAGGCTTCGGCTTCGCGCAGGTACTGCTCGCTCGCCGACGCGCCCTTGAGCAGGTGGTAGAGCGTGCTGATGAGGGCGTGGTGTTCGTCCCGGGTCCCCGCCGTTGCCTGTCCGCCCGCCATGGTGTTCCTCCCGTCAAAGGGGTGAATTCCGCTGGAGAGAAGGTAGGCACGGCGGGCGCGGGTGGCGTCCGGACCCGGGGCCCGGACGCCTGCCTGCTTCTAGCCCTGGAGCAGGGGGTCCAGCCGCTGCTCCTTATCCAGCTGCGCCAGGTCCGAATAGCCGCCCACGTGCGTGTCGCCGATGAAGATCTGCGGCACGGTGCGCTGGCCGTTGCTCATCTCCACCAGCTTCTCGCGGGCGTCGTCGTCGCCGGTGACGTCGACCTCCTCGTACGCCACGCCCTTGCGCTTGAGCAGGTCCTTGGCGCGCACGCAAAAGCCACAGTAGGTCGTCGTGTAGATCTTCACGGGTTTCATGGATTCGATTCCTCCTGGAGTTCCTGATGCCAGACCCGGGGGCCCGTTGCACGCGGGGCCAAGGGGGGCCGGGTGCCGGGCCGCTTGAAACACGACGGCCCCCGGAGCCCGTGGGGGCGCCGGAGGCCGTCAGGTCCATCCCCTGTGTCGCGCGGGGACGGGGGGCGACTACATGCCCATGCCGCCCATACCGCCCATGCCACCCATGCCGCCCATGCCACCGCCCGCGGCGCCCTTGTCGTCGTCCGCCTTCGGGCGCTCGGCGACCATGGCCTCCGTGGTGAGCATCAGCGAGGCGACCGACGCGGCGTTCTGCAGCGCGGTGCGGCTCACCTTGGCCGGGTCGATGACGCCGGCGGCCAGCAGGTCCTCGTAGGTCCCGGTCGCGGCGTTGAAGCCGTAGGCGCCCGTGCCCTCCTTGACCTTGTTCACCACCACGCTGCCCTCCAGGCCGCCGTTGCCGACGATCTGACGCAGCGGCTCCTCGACGGAGCGGCGGATGATGTCCACGCCGGACTTCTCGCCGTCGCCGACCTTCAGGGTGTCCAGCGCCTTGAGGCAGCGGATGTAGGCGACGCCGCCGCCGGGCACCACGCCCTCCTCGACGGCCGCGCGGGTCGCGTTGAGCGCGTCCTCCACGCGGGCCTTCTTCTCCTTCATCTCCGTCTCGGTCGCGGCGCCCACGTTGATGACGGCCACGCCGCCCACGAGCTTCGCGAGGCGCTCCTGGAGCTTCTCACGGTCGTAGTCGCTGGTGGTGTCCTCCACCTGCGCGCGGATCTGCTTCACGCGCGCCTCGATTTCGGACTGGCTACCCGCGCCATCGACGATGGTCGTGTTGTCCTTGTCGATGGTCACGCGCTTCGCGCGGCCCAGGTCCTGGAGCGTCAGCGTGTCCAGCTTGATGCCCAGGTCCTCGGCGATCATCCGGCCGCCGGTGAGGGTCGCGATGTCCTCGAGCATGGCCTTGCGGCGGTCGCCGAAGCCCGGCGCCTTCACCGCGGCCACGTTCAGCACGCCGCGGATCTTGTTCACCACCAGGGTGGCCAGGGCCTCGCCCTCGACCTCCTCCGCGATGATGAGCAGCGGCTTCCCGGCGCGCGCCACCTGCTCCAGGATGGGCAGCAGGTCCTTCATCGACGAGATCTTCTTCTCGTTGATGAGGATGAGGGGGTCGTTCAGCACGACCTCCATGCGCTCCGGATCCGTCACGAAGTACGGGGACAGGTAGCCGCGGTCGAACTGCATGCCCTCGACGACGTCCAGGGTGGTGTCCAGGCCCTTGGCCTCTTCCACCGTGATGACGCCCTCCTTGCCGACCTTCTCCATCGCGTCCGCGATGATCTGGCCGATGGTGGTGTCGCCGTTGGCGGAGATGGTGCCAACCTGGGCGATTTCCTTGTTGCCCTTGGTCGGCTTCGCCAGCGTCTTCAGCTCGGCGGTGATGGCGGCGACGGCCTTGTCGATGCCGCGCTTGATGTCCATCGGGTTGTGGCCCGCGGCGACCAGCTTCGCGCCCTCGCGGAAGATGGCCTGCGCCAGCACGGTGGCCGTGGTGGTGCCGTCACCGGCGACGTCCGACGTCTTGGAGGCGACCTCCTTGACCATCTGGGCGCCCATGTTCTCGAACTTGTTCTCCAGTTCGATTTCCTTCGCCACCGTCACGCCGTCCTTCGTGATGGTGGGGGAGCCGAAGCTCTTCTCGATGACGACGTTGCGGCCCTTGGGCCCCAGGGTCACCTTGACCGCGTCGGCCAGGATGTTCACGCCGCGCAGGATGGCGTCGCGCGCGCGCACTTCGAAAATGATGTCCTTCGCCATGGTCTGAATCCTCTAGAAGTTGTGGGTGGGAAGACGAACGGCGGGCTTCACTTCTCGATGATGCCCAGCACGTCCTCTTCGCGGAGGATCAGGTGATCCTCGCCGTCCAGCTTGATCTCCGTGCCCGCGTACTTGCTGAACAGGATGGTGTCGCCCGCCTTGATGTCCATGGCGCGCACCTTGCCGTCCTCCAGCACCTTGCCGTTGCCGACCGCCACGACCTTGCCCTCGAGCGGCTTCTCCTTCGCCGTGTCGGGGATGAAGAGGCCGCCCTTGGTCTTGTTCTCCTCGGCGACGCGCTTGATGATGAGCCGATCCTGCAGGGGACGAATCTTCATGGCTTGCTCCTGTGAACCGCGGCTGCCGGAGGCGGACGGAAGGGTCCGGACCGGGACGCCGCTGGGGGTTGAAAAGGGCCTGTGGGCCCCGGCGTTGGCACTCGCACCTGCTGAGTGCTAACGCCTAGGCGCGGCGGATAATAACCAGGGACTTCACCTCGTCAAGCGACGTCGGGGCATCCGTCCGTACGCGGCTAAACACCCGTCCCGCCTGCGCTTTTCCTGGAAGATTCCCCCTGGGCCACGCCTGCCCGCCAGGCCGTCCCAGGTGTCGGCCCGTTGGCACTCGTCCATTCCGAGTGCCAACGTAAGTCCTTGATAAGACTTGAGTCCCTTTTGCCGACGCCGTGCGACATGGCTACGCTTGCCCGAAGCGTCTCCTGGAGGCCATGGCGCCTTCCAGGGACCCCTCGGGAGGTGTGCTCGATGAGCGGACTGGTGACGTCCTCTTCCTCGCTGAAGGAGTTCTTCCGCGAACTGCTCCTGGAGGCCGCGGCCCGGCAGCGGGTGGCGCTGGGAGAGTCCACCGAGTTCTACCTGGTGAACCTGCTGGCGGAGTTCGCGGCCACGGACAAGCTGTTCAGCCGGGACGCGGAAGGCCGGCGCGACCACGAGCCGCTGGCGGAGCTGTACCACCGGGCGCTGCAGCAGGAGCGCGACGAGCGCATCCGCACGCTGCGGCGGCTGGGCGACGTGTCGCTCTACAAAGTGGGCTTCTTCTCTGGCGCGCTGCAGCAGGGGATGGTGGGCCCGGACTACTACATCCAGATGGGCGGAGCGGCGTACGGCCAGGTCGCGGAGCTGGTGCCCCCGGGGGGCTTCACCGGCGTGTACCGCGAGCTGTGCGACAAGTTCCGGTCGCTGGTGGAGGTGCTGGAGGAGATCAGCGCGCGCGGGCTGGTGAGCGCGGGGCCCGCTGGCGCGCTGCGCGTCTACGAGTCCTGGGCGCGCACCGGCAGCGACACGCTGGAGCGCGTGCTGGTGGACGCCGGGTGGGTTCCGCGCAAGAGCTCCCTTGCCAACTGACGCCGCGGACTTCCCGCTCGTGGGGCGGCTCCAGGCCCACCTGGAGGCCATCTACGGCTTCCGCTGCGAGGCGCGCGCGGAGGCCTTCGTGGTGGTGGACGCGGAGGTGGCCGCGCTCCTGGGCGGCACCGGCCGCGCGCCGGAGGAGCTGCTGGTGCTGGAGGCCCGGGGCGGACTGGAGCTGGCGCTCTACCTGGCCCCGGCGCTGCGCGAGCGCATGGAGCGCTATGACGCCAGCCCCCTGGGCTCCGTGCTGGAGGGCGACCTGGATGGCTACTGCCAGGTGACCGAGGGCGTCAGCCACTTCCTCTACGTCGCGCACACGGCGCACTACGAGCGCACGGTGTCGCTGCTGGAGTTGGAGGCCCAGGCGGAGGTGGACAAGTTCGTGGTGTGCCTGCTGCACCGCTGGGGCGAGGGGGTCGCCGGGTGGTCCCGCGAGCTGTTGGGCCGCCTCTTCGACCGCGTGGCGTACCAGCCCCGGCTGTCGGTGGAGGAGCGCTGGCGCTACGAGGAGGCGAACCGGCTCTCCCGCCGCTTCTGCGTGCGGCTCATGGGGCACGTCGCGAGCCGGCGGTTGGACAAGCTCCTCGGCGACCTGCGTTATGCCTACCGCCTGGGGGCGGAAGCCAAGCTGCGGCACTTCGCGCACGGCGGTTGATGGCCCGGCCGCCCCTCGCTTCGGGTAGGGTGGAGCCATGCCGCGCGAGGCGTCCTCAGGAGGCATCGTCATTCGCTTCCAGGAGGGCGCCTGGGAGGTGGCGGTCATCCGTCCGCACGGGCGGCACCTGTGGGCGCTGCCCAAGGGGCACGTGGATCCGGGAGAGACGCCGGAGCAGACCGCGCGCCGCGAGGTGCGGGAGGAGACGGGGCTCTCCGTGGCGCTGCTCGCGCCGCTGGGGGAGATCCGCTACGTCTACCAGTTCCGCGGGCAGCGCATCTTCAAGCGCGTCCACTTCTTCCTCTTCCGCTACGAGGCGGGAGAGCTGGGGCCGCTGCCGGGGCCGCGCGTGGAGGTGGACGAGGTGCGCTGGCTGCCCTTGGAAGGGCTGATTCCGGCGCTGGGGTACAAGGGTGAGAAGGCCGTCGCCGGCCGGGCGCTGCGGTGGATGCGCGCCCAGGGCCTGGCGCCCGGGGCTCCTCCCTCCGTGGAGGGGAAGGAGCCGGCGTAGCGGCAAGCGGGGGAGGCTACTTCTTGGCTTCCTCGCCCACGTACTTGCCGGAGAGCGCCTCGCGCACGTCGCGGTCGAACTTCACGCGCTGGGTGGCGACCTCGCGCAGGGCGAGCACGGGCGGCTTGTTCTTGGAGGTCTCCAGGATGGGCCGGGCGCCGGCCATCAGCTGGCGCGCGCGCTTGGCGCCCAGCAGCACCAGCGCGAACCGGTTGTCCACGTAGGGGAGGCAGTCTTCAACGGTAACGCGGGCCATGGAACATCCTTCTTGGCTCTGGTGAGCCGGTGGAAGCCTCTCAACCTAAAGAGCAGGGTTGGATCAGTCAAGGAAGGATGGCGGGCCGCACGCCCCGCCTGAAGCCCGGCCGGGCTTCGCCTGCCCGTCCGCCCCCTGCTCCTCCCCACGCCTGCTCCCAGGCCTCCCGTGTTGGGTGCCGCACACCGGGTTCTCATCCTCCGGAATTCAAGAGCGGGTGGCCTCAACGGATCAGGAGGGGTGCGTTTTTCCGAGGTGGGAATGGGATGTGAAGGTGGGTCTAAACCACCCCGTGCCGGAGGATGTCCGGCGCCGCGGGTTCGCATGAGGAGTCTTCCGCATGAGCGCAGTGGCATCGCGCGGCGCCGGCCGTGCCGGGTGCATGTCGGGTGGGAGGGGCGGGCCATGGGAGGGGCGTCCGTGAGCGGGCCGGTGCTGGTGACCGGGCCCACGGGCAACGTGGGGCGCGCGGTGGTGCGGGCGCTGCTGGCGGAAGGGGTGGCGGTGCGCGCGGCGGTGAAGTCGCCGGAGCACGCCACGTCGCTGCTCAAGGAGATGGACGGGGACGTGGCGCCGGTCCCGCTGGATTTCCTGCGGCCGGAGACGTTCCTTCCCGCGCTGGAGGGCGTGCGGGGCGTGTTCCTGATGCGGCCGCCGGCCATCTCCCACGCGGAAGGGGCGCTCAACGCGTTCATCGACGCGGCCGCGGCGCAGGGCGTGAAGCAGGTGGTGTTCCTGTCCATGGCGGGCGCGGAGAAGCGCTCATGGGCGCCGCACCGCGCGGTGGAGGAGCACCTGAAGCGCGCGTCCGTCGGGTGGACGCTGCTGCGTCCGGCGTTCTTCGCTCAGAACCTGGGGGACGCGTACCGCGAGGACATCCGGCAGGACGGCCGGCTCTACATGCCCGCGGGCCACGGCAAGGTGGCCTTCGTGGACGTGCGCGACATGGGCGAGGTGGCTGCGCGGGCGCTGCTGGACACATCCCTGCGCGACCGCGCCTTCACCCTCACCGGGCAGGAGGCGGTCACGTTCGGCGAGGTGGCGTCGGTGCTGTCGGAGGTGCTGGGCCGGCCCATCCGCTACGTGCCCGCTTCGGTGCCTGGCTACGTGCACCACCTGCACCAGCGCCGGCTGTCGTGGGGACAGCTGGGCATGCAGACCCTGATGCACGTGGGCCTGCGGTTCGGGAAGGCGGAGCAGGTGAACCCCACGCTCACCAACCTCCTGGGCCGCCCCACGCGCACGGTGCGCCAGTACATCGAGGACCACGCGCCGCTCTGGCGCTGACCGTCCTCAGACGTACCAGAGCGCCCACAGGATGAGCACCCCCTGCAGCGGCAGCCGCAGCCAGAGCAGGGCCGGGGGAAGCTTCCGGAACCGCTCCGGGTGCAGGGCCATGTGGAGGTTCGCGGGGAACACCGCCACGAAGAGCGCCACCAGCCCCCAGGCCGCCAGCCGCGTCGTGGCGGGCACCACCAGGAACACGCCCAGCAGCACCTCCGCCACGCCGCTGAGCAGCACCAGCTCCTTCGGGCGGGGCAGGTACGCCGGCATCATGCGCATGTACACGCGGGGGTTGAGGAAGTGGTTCACCCCCGCGCCGACCATGGACACCGCGAGCAGGTACTGCAGGACTGTCTTCACATCCATGGGGGTGGGGCTCCTCGCGGCGGCATCGAAGCCTGGGCGGGGCGCCCCGTCCACGCCTACTTTCCGGCGAACGCCTCTCCGACGATGGCGCGCGCCTCCTGGACGATGGTGTCCAGGTGCGCCTGGTCGCGGAAGCTCTCCGCGTAGATCTTGTAGACGTCCTCCGTGCCGGACGGGCGCGCGGCGAACCAGCCGTTCTCCGTCGTCACCTTGAGCCCGCCCAGCTCCGCGTTGTTGCCCGGCGCGCGGGTGAGGCGCTGGAGGATGGGCTCCCCCGCGAGCGACGTGGCCTTCACGGCCTCCGGCGTCAGCTTCTTCAGCGCGGCCTTCTGCGCGGACGTGGCCGGCTGATCGATGCGCGTGTACAGCGGCGCGCCGAACGTCTTCGCCAGGTCCTGGTAGTGCTGGCCGGGGTCCTTGCCGGTGCGCGCGAGGATCTCCGCCGCGAGCAGGTCCAGGATGATGCCGTCCTTGTCGGTGGTCCACACGGTGCCGTCGCGGCGCAGGAAGGACGCGCCGGCGCTCTCCTCGCCGCCGAAGCCCAGCGACCCGTCCAGCAGCCCGTCCACGAACCACTTGAAGCCCACCGGCACCTCCACCACGCGGCGGCCCAGGTCCTTCGCCACGCGGTCGATGAGGCTGCTGCTCACCAGCGTCTTGCCCACCGCCGCGTCCGCCTTCCAGCCCGGCCGGTTGCGGAACAGGTAGCTGATGGCGACGGCGAGGTAGTGGTTGGGGTTCATCAGCCCCTGGCTGCGGGTGACGATGCCGTGGCGGTCGGAGTCCGTGTCATTGCCGAAGGCGAGCGCGTACTGGTCCTTGAGCTTCACCAGGTTCGCCATCGCGTACGGCGACGAGCAGTCCATGCGGATCTTCCCGTCGTGGTCCGCGGGCATGAAGCCGAAGGTGGGGTCCACCGTGGGGTTCACCACCGTCAGGTCCAGGCCGTACTTCCGCGCGAGCGGCGCCCAGTAGTCCAGGTTGGAGCCCCCCAGCGGATCCGCGCCCAGGTGGAGCTTCGCGCCCCGGATGGCCTCCAGGTCCACCACGTTCGCCAGGTCCGCCACGTACGGGGTGATGAAGTCGTAGGCCTTCACCGTGGCGCTGGCGCGCGCCCGCTCGTAGGGGACGCGCTGGACGCCCTGGTTGCCCGCGGCCATCAGCTCGTTGGCGCGCTTCTCCACCCGCGAGGTGACCTGGGTGTCCGCGGGGCCGCCGTTGGGCGGGTTGTACTTGATGCCGCCGTCCTCCGGCGGGTTGTGGGACGGGGTGATGACGATGCCGTCCGCGAGCCCGCTCGTTCGACCCCGGTTGTACGTGAGGATGGCGTGGGAGATGACCGGCGTGGGCGTGGCGCCGTCCGTGTAGCGGACCTCGACGCCGTGGGCGGCCAGCACCTCCAGCGTGGTGCGCTGGGCGGGCTCCGACAATGCGTGGGTGTCCATGCCCAGGAACAGCGGACCGTCATAGCCCTGCTGCTTGCGGTACTCGCACAGGGCCTGCACCACCGCGAGGATGTGCGGCTCGTTGAAGCTGCGGCGCGCGGCGCTCCCGCGGTGCCCGGAGGTGCCGAAGGCGACGCGGTGCTCGGCCACGGACGCGTCGGGCGTGTCGTCGTAGTACTGCGCGCGCAGCTTCTCGGGGTCGATGAGCAGGTCGCGCGAAAGGGGCTTGCCAGCGGAGGGGTGGGCCATGACGGAGCCACCCTAGTCGCGCGCGCTGACGGAGGGGAGCCGAAGTCGCGGTCCCTGTCGGGCGCCGCACCGGTCATGACGCGCTCCGTCCAGTAGCGGGCGGGAGCGCGGACCGGGCGGGTAGGGGCGCGTGTCCGGAAGCCGTCAGCGCGCGGCGGCGACGGAGGGCGCCGTGGGCGGCATGGCCTCTGGCGCGGAGGGGGGCTCCTCCTCCACGGGTTGGGCCGCGTTCTCGGGCAGGAACATCAGCAGCACCAGCGCGGGGATGGCCGCCACGGCGGTGAAGCCGAAGAAGGTGGGCCAGCCCATCCACGTCGCCAGGTAGCCGGACACGGAGCCGATGAGCCGGTTGGCGATGGTGCCCAGCGCGGACAGCAGCGCGTACTGCGTGGCGCTGAAGCTCTTGTGGCACAGCGACATCAAGAACGCCGCGAACGCGGTCACGCCCAGGCCCGTGCACACGTTGTCCACGGCGATGGTGCTCGCGAGCATCACGTCGTTCTTGCCCACCAGCGCCAGCGCCATGAAGGCCAGGTTGGTGATGCCCTGCGCGGCGCCGAAGATGAAGAGCGCGCGGCGCATGCTGAGCTTCACCATCAGCAGTCCGCCTATCAGGCCGCCTCCGATGGTGGCCAACATCCCCAGCGTCTTGCTGAGCGCGCCAATCTCCGTGTTGGAGAAGCCCAGCTCGATGTAGAACGGCGTCACCATGCTGGCGGCGATGGCGTCTCCCAGCTTGTAGAGCACCAGGAACGCCAGCACCCCCAGCGCGTACTTGCGGCGGAAGTAGTCCACGAAGGGCCGCACCACCGCGTCCGCCAGGTTGCGCGGGGGCCGGACGCTCTGCGGCTCTGGGGCCAGCAGCGTGGCCAACACGCCCACGCCCATGAGCACGCCCATCACGTAGTACGTCCGGGACCAGCCCAGGTGGTCCGACAGGATGAACGCGAGCCCGCCCGCGACGAGCATGCCCAGCCGGTAGCCGGTGACGTAGATCGAGTTGCCGAGCCCGCGCTCCTCCATCGTGAGGCTGTCCGTGCGCCACGCGTCCGCGACGATGTCCTGGCTGGCGGACAGGAACGTCACCACCACGGCCATGCACGCCATGGCCACCGGCGCGTCCTTCGGGTTGACGAGCCCCATGGCCGCGATGGCGCCCATGAGCAGCACCTGCGTGAGCAGCATCCAGCCGCGGCGGCGGCCCAGGAAGGGCAGGGTGTAGCGGTCCATCAGCGGCGCCCACAGCACCTTGAAGGTGTAGGGCAGCGCCACCAGGCTGAAGATGCCGATGGTCTTGAGGTTCACCCCCTCGTTCTTCATCCACGCGGACAGCGTGACGCCGGTCAACCACAGGGGGAGGCCGGACGCGAAGCCGACGGCCATCAGGAGCCAGATGCGCCGGCTCTTCAAGACGGTGAGAAGCGAGGAATTGGGCATGGAGGGCGCGGGAGAACAGCCGCCAGCATAGAGAATCCACCCGGCGCGTCACCTTCCATGGGGCAGGGACTGTCCGCCCGGCTGCCCACCGGGCCGAAACCCGGGCCGCTTCCGGGGCTCAGAGGTCCAGCGCGGACACGTCCGGGCAGGTGCTTCGGTTGCCTTCGGTGGGATTGAGGAAGTCCCAGTTGCGCTGCATGAAGGTGATTCGCGTCCGGGCGTCCCAGCACTCGGTGTACTTCGCGCCCTTCGCGTCCCCCTCCAGGATGGTGAGCACCAGCACGCCCCGGCCGTCTGGCGTCCAGCGCGCCACGATGTCCAGCGTCTCCAGGAGCCCGCCGGGCACCAGGTCCTCCCCTGGCAGCCGGAAGGCCATCTCCCCCAGCCCCTCCGGCGTCTGACGCGACGCATAGCGCGTGTCGGGGAGCGCGGCGCCCTTGGCGGTGAACAGCAGCAGCACGTTCGTGGGCGGCGTCTTCGTCTGGTAGGCGATGTCCAGCCGGTCCACCCCCTCCGCGCCCTTCGTGTCGAAGCCCTTCGCGCGGGCCGCCTTGAAGTCCAGCGCGAGCGTCCCCTCGCCCTTGCGGATGCCGCCGTCCGCCTTGAAGCTGCCAGGCAGGTACGTCCACCAATCGCCTTCGCCCGCGCCCTGGGGACGGAACTGGAGGAGGTAGTTGAACTCCGCGCCGGTGCGCTCCATCACGAAGCGCAGCTCGTGGCCCGGGTGGTCGTCCGCGGGGAAGGGACCCCAGATGCGCCGGTCCGTCTCTCGCGTGGTGGGCGGGGCGTTGCGGAACAGCTCCAGCAGCGCGAGCAGGCCGTCCACGCTCGCGTTGAACTGCGAGCCCGCCGTGTACGCCTGGAGCGCCAGGCCCGACGTGCCCCCCAGCACCTGGAGGCCCAGCCGCTGGGTGCGCGTGCCCAGGCCCTGGCTGGCGCGGGCGGAGGCCGGCAGCTTCGCGGCCAGGTCCTCGCGCTGGGGCAGGGCGTTCTGGAACTCCAGGTCGTCGTTGGAGAAGTCGCCGCCGCACGCGACCGCGAGGAGGCTGGTCAGGGCCAGGGCTAGGTTTCGCATCACGTGCTCCCTCATGGCTCGTACGTGAGGAGCGCCGCCAGCTCCCAGTACCCCAGGGAGCGCTGCGCATCGACCGTGTATTGGAGATACTGCAGGCGGCTTCGCGCGGTGAGCTGCACGCGGGGCGTGAGCCGGAAGCGCGCTCCGGTCACCAGTCCCGGCGACACCATGGCGAAGTGCTGATCCGGGAACGCCGCGTCGTCGAACCGGCGGTTCATGACCAGGTACGCGACCCGCGCGCCCACGAAGGGCGCGACGCGGCCCAGGGGCCACTCGGCGGTGAGGCTGGTGCCCACGTTCACCACGGAGTACCGGTAGGCCGGCCCCGCGAGCGTGGGCAGCGCCAGCACGCTCTTCGTGCCGCCCACCACCGCGTCGAAGCCCCAGATCCAGTCGCGTCTGAAGTAGTCGTGCAGCTCGGCCTCCGCGCCGAAGAGGGGCACGGAGAGGAAGAGCGACTGGCGCACTTCCGGGTCGAAGAAGGACTGGAGGCCTCCGGTGAGCCCGAAGGCCCACCAGGAGCCCCGGTCCCGCGCCGCGCCCTTCACGGGATCGTCGGAGAAGGGGGCGTCCTTCAGCCGCGGCTCCTGCAACACGGTGGTCCGGCCGCGAGTGACCTCCACCTCGCCAATGCGCAGCCGGTCACTGAGCCGGCGCTTCACGCGGTACGTGCCGGGAGCCAGGGCCACGCGGCGCTCCGCGTCCTCGGCCTTGTCCAGCTCCGCGACGACGAGGCCGCCTGGATCCACGAAGTAGTACGAGCCCGCCGGGGCGCTGCCGGGCACGACCAGCCCCTCGGCGCTCGCGCGCAGGTCGGTGAGGACGAGGTCGCCGTTGCCCGCGAGGTCGTAGCTGAAGGTGGGGTGCTGGGGGCCCGCGCTGCTGTCGGCGGTGTCCGCGACGGTGCGCGCGTAGGCGTGCGAATAGGCCTCGAAGAGCGTCACGCGCCCATCGCCGCTGCGGTCCGCGTCGCCCAGCAGCCCGCTCGCCAGGTGGTGGGAGAAGTAGCTGCCACCCAGCGCGTCCGACTCCTGGGAGTCCTCGTCCGCGGCGCTGGAGGTGAGGATGACGACGCCGCGGGCATCGCGCGCCGCGCCGGACTCCACGTCGAAGGCGGGGGCCTTGCGCGCGCCCTTGGTGCGCGTGAGCGCGCCGGAGCGGCACGAGTCCAGGATGGCGATGCGGATGTCCACGGGGGCGTCGGCCAACCGGCGCTTGAGCGCGTCGAAGGCCAGCCGGGAGTCACCCAGGCGCAGCGCGCCGTCCTTCGCATGTCCGGAGTAGTAGACGAACAGCGCGGTGCGCTCGCCTCGCGCCTGCGCCGCGCGCGCCCGTTGCTCCAGCTCCGACAGCGCGAGGAGGAAGTCCTTCGCGTCGTTGTTCAGCAGGAGCTTCGCGTCGGACGGCGCGACACCGCCCAGCCGCGTGAGCAGGTCGTGCATCTTGCGCGCATCGCCGCGCGCGTAGCTCAAGGGCCGCGTGTCCGCTCCGCCTGCGTCGTTGCCCGCGATGAGCGCGAAGCGGTGCAGCGTGTCCGCGTGGGCGGTGGACACCCAGGCGACCACGAGCAGGGGAAGCCATGCGCGCGCGCTCGCGATAAAGGGGGCCGCTCTTTGTCCTGGCGCGCGAAGGCCCCGCACGACGGCCGACACCCACGCGGGGATGGAGGCCACCACGGCTCGCGTCCGGCGGAGCTGGACAGGCGGTGTCCGTCCCGGCGCGCGGTGTCTGACGGGGCCGTTGCTCATGGCTTCAGCAGGACCCACTGCGTCTGCGCTCCCGCCACATCCAGCGGGGCCATGCGCGTGACGTCCCGCCCCGCCGCCGCGAAGGCCTTCCGGGCCGCGTCGCTCAACGTGTCCATCGACACAGGCGTGTCCGTCAGGACCAGCACCACGCGCTCCGCGCCCGCGCCGGTGAACTCCACGCTCTCTGGCAGCCAGTGCTGTCCGGCGCCCGGCTCGACCGACAGGCTGTCGCCGGACTCGGGATACAGCGGCGTCACCTCACCCTGCGCATCCACCGACAGCGCCGCCACATAGCGGAACGCCTCCGCTGAATAGCCCAGCCGCACCCGCTCCCCGGGCCGCAGCCCCTCCGGCGCGTCCACGCTCGCCACGCGCTGTGGTTCCCCGCCGCCACCGATGCGCAGCTCCGCGCTCGCGCCGCCCTTGAGCCGGTTGCCCGCCACCGGATCCGAAACCCCGCCGCGCTCCAGCATCGGCCGCGCCAACACCAGCACCCCCACCGACGCCGCCACCGCCATCAGCGGCCGGACCCAGCGCGTGCTGGGCGCCGGCTCACTCCGTGCCTGGGGCTGCTTCTCGCGGGCCCGCTCCACGCCCGCCTCGAAGCGTTCGAAGGGCACCTCCGCCTCGAAGGAGGCCTGCGCCTCCGCGAACGAGCGGAGCGTCGCGCCACACCTCTCGCACGCGTCGGCGTGCTCCCGGGCGCGGGTGGCTTCCAGGGCGGGCAGCTCGCCGGCGTGCAGGCGACGCAATGTCCAGGTCGACTCGTGCGCGCTCATCGGACGCTCAGCTCCTCTCCACCCAGCTCCGCGAAATGCTCCAACCGCTTCCTCACCGTGGGCACCGACCGCCCCAGCACCCCGGCCACCTCTTCCAGGGTCATTCCATCCACGTGGTAGTGGATCGCCGCGGCCTGCGTCTCCGGGTCCACCCGGGCCAGCAGCTTGCGCACCAGGTCCCGCGTCTCCATCTCCTCCGCTCCGCCGTGGCCCTCCGAGCGGGCCGCCGCGTCCCTCGCGAACCACCGGCGCCACGCCGCCCCTTCCGAGCGCAGCTGGTTGAGGCAGTGGTGCGTGGCGATCTTCATCAGCCACGTGAGCGGAGAGGCCTCCGCCCGGAACGAATCCCCGTGCACCAGCGCGCGGGCGAAGACGTCGTGCATCGCGTCCTCCGCCCGGCTCGCGTCCTTCAGCAGATAACGGCAGCGCTCACGCACGCTGCCGCCGTACTTCACATACAGCTCGCGCAGGACGGCCCGCCGGTCCTCGGTGGGACGGGGAGGCACCACCTTCAGGGCCAGCGGGGTCGGTCCGGTCACGCGCGGCTCAGCCTACCGCGAGGAACCTCACAGCGACGAGTACACCGCCGCGTTGAAGCCACCGCAGGCGGCCTCCACTTCGCCGTAGCCCAGGCGGGGGTCCAGGCTGACGCGGAAGTAGGTGCTGAGGAAGTTGGCATCCCAGCACTCGTTCAGCGTGGCCTCGCCCACCAGGTCGCCCCCCGTCACCTTCACGTCCGAGCGGCCCACGCCCGTCGCCGCCCAACGGCTCTTGATGGACAGCTTCTCCAGCTTCGCGCGCAGCGGGTTGCCGTTGTCGATGTCCTTGTACGTCGCGAACTCGAACTCGCCGCCCGCCGTCGCGGACGCCTTGTAGTGGTAGTTCCCGTCCACGCGCTTGCTGGCGTCGTTCTCGTCACGCACCTGGTGGAAGTCCGCGTCCACCGTGGCCTCCGCCGTGGCGCTCGGGCGCGCGTAGCGGATCTCCACCGTGCCCACGTTGTCGTCGGCGTCCGGCAGGGTGCGCGACGCGTCCCAGTCGATGAGCAGCTCGCCGGAGCCGAAGCCCTTCATGCGCTCGCCGTTCGCGTCCACCGCCACCACCTGCGTGCCGGACAGCACCGCGCGGAACGCGCTGTCGTCCGCCGCCTTCGCCTTGCCCTCCAGCACCCACGAGAACGACGCGTCCCCTGACTTCGTCACCGTCAGCCGCCACGTCGTGGGGCTCAGGGCCTCCGTGCTCGGACCCCACACCGCCTTGTTCTCCTCCAGCGTCGTCGGCGGGTACTTGGTGATCTGCTCGATGAGGCCGAGCACCCACAGCGTGCCGCCGTTCACCGCCAGCGTGGCCGCCACCGTGGCCTGGTAGTACTCGGCCTTCTGCCCCTGTCCGTACATCGCGGACGGCCCCTCCGCCGTCAGGCCCTGGCCGTTCTGCTTCGGCGCCTTCACCTGCGTCATCTCCTTGGAGGGCAGGCCATCGCGGAACGTGTCGGCGTCGGTGCTCTGGGCATCGTTGCAGCCGGCGAACAGCAGGGAGGCACACAGCAGGCTCTTGCGCAGCATGGCGTCGTGTCCTTTCGGGGCCCGTCATGCGGGCCGTGCGGCAGGGAATTCGCTCCTATGGACACAGGCCCGCCGAAAAACAGAAAAGGGGCTCGCTTGGCTTGGAAACGCCCAATGAAACCAGGGGCTTGGCGGCTGGCTGGCTGCTCTCCGGCCGCCCTCGGCCGCCTGCCCGACGGTCGAAATGGGCCGTCCCTACCTTTCGCCCATGGAAAAACGACACCCGAACCATCCCGGGGAGATGGGTACGGACGCCACGCTGGCCGAGCGGGAGCGTGCTCCGGACGAGATCAACGCCCGGGCCAGAGCCGTCGGCCTGCTCCATGAGGCCGGGATCCCGTTCGTGGTGGGGGGGGCGTATGCCTACGCCACCTATACCGGCATCTATCGCGACACGAAGGACCTGGACCTGTTCCCCCGCAAGCGGGACGCCATCCGGGCCCTGGCCGTGCTGGAGAAGGATGGGTGGCGCACCGAGCGCCCCGACGAGGTGTGGCTCTACAAGGCCTTCAAGGGCGACTACTTCGTCGACTTCATCTTCTCCTCCGGCAACGGCGTGGCGACGGTGGACGACGAGTGGTTCACCCACGCGAAGAAGGCCACCATCTTCGGCTACGAGTGCCTCATCGCGCCGGCCGAGGAGATGATCTGGTCCAAGGCCTTCGTCACCGAGCGGGAGCGCTACGACGGCGCGGACATCAACCACCTCATCCTCAAGGCGGGGCGGGAGATGGACTGGGAGCGCATCCTCCGGCGGTTCGACCGCTATTGGGAGGTGCTCCTCAGCCACCTGATGATGTTCCGCTTCGCCTATCCCAGCGAGCGCGACATCGTGCCCAACTTCGTGATGACGGAGCTGATGGGGCGCACGCTCCAGACCGTGCGCGACGGCGGTTGGGATGAGCGCCTGTGCCGCGGCAACCTCGTGTCCAAGGTGAACTACCACGTGGACATCCACCACTGGGGATTTGGGGACGGCCGGGCGTGGGACGAGCAGGAAAGACCCGAGGGGGGAACACGTGGCGCGAGATCCGAGCTCGAAGATACGGCTGGCGGCGGTCGGTGACCTGCATTGCCGGGACGACCAGCACGGGCGCTTCCGTCAGCTCATCAAGCAGGTGAACGCCTCGGCGGACCTGCTGTTGCTGTGCGGGGACCTGACGGATCGCGGGATGATTGAAGAAGGCAAGGTGCTGGCCGAGGAGCTGTCGGCCCTGCGAGTCCCGTGCGCGGCGGTGCTGGGCAACCACGACTATGACCACGGGCAGGTGAAGGACATCTGCTCGGAGCTCTCCAAGGTCGGTGTGCACATCCTCGACGGCGACCATTTCATCTTCGAGAAGGTGCTGGGCGTCGCGGGCGTGAAGGGCTTCGGCGGTGGCTTCGGCAACGCGACGTTGCAGGCGTTCGGCGAGGGGCAGACGAAGTCCTTCGTGCAGGAGGCCGTCACGGAGTCGCTCAAGCTGGAGGCGGCGCTCAGCCACCTGGACACGCCCAAGAAGGTCGTGATCATGCACTACGCCCCCATCCCGGAGACGCTGGAGGGGGAGAACATCGAGATCCGCCCCTTCCTGGGGACGAGCCGCCTGTCGATGCCCATCGACCACTATGGCGCGGCCTATGTCTTCCACGGCCACGCGCACCACGGCGCGCGCGAAGGCAAGACGAAGAGCGGCATCCCGGTGCTCAACGTGGCCATGCCGCTGCTCACCAAGTTCACGCCCGAGCAGCGCTTCGCCCTGTTGGAGGTGTAGCGCTCCTTCAGGGCGCGGGGGCTCCGGCGTCGGGGCCCCCGGGCGGCGCCTCCTGAAGATCCGCGGCGTGCGTGGGCAGATCCTCGACCGCGCTCGCGGACAGCTCCACCAGGTCCGGGCCGGAGCCGCGCGCGTAGAGCCGTTCTTCCTCGCCGGGGACCGCGTCGCCCAGCCACAGCCGCGCCAGCTCGCGCCCCTCCGCGTCCCGGAGCACGACGCCCCGGAACGCGTCGCGGATGCCGTAGCGCTCCCAGCGCTTCACATTCGCTTCGCCAAACGCGGCGGCTCTCAAGGTCTCCAGCCTGCCCAGGAGCTTCACCACGCGGAAGTGCAGGGCGCGGCCTCCGTCAGGCCCCTCCACCTTCCACGCATCGCCGCCTTCCGCGCCGCGAGACACCACCACGGGGGCCGCCTTGCCCCCGGGGTGGAACTCCATGCGCCGCACGGCCTCGCGTGGGAACGCGAGCACGCGCCGGTCCTTCAGCTCCTGCACGCCAACATCCAGCGTCGTCAGCGCGCGCGCATCCACCTCCGCCAGCGTGGCCTGCGTGCCCTGCTCGCGCAGGGCATGGACCGTGGGAGTTCCCTCTCGCGTCACCTGGGCCAGCCGCACGCGGATGGGCTCGCCGGAAGAGGGGACGAAGCGCGCATCCACGACCGGGGTGTCCAGGCCCAGGGCCTTGCGCTGGGCGGCGGTGTCCTCGGGGAACGACAGGGCCTGCTGGCCCGCGAACTCCTTGAGCAGCTCCGCCAGGCGGCCGGCGTTCGCGCGGGTCTTCTCCGGCTTGTCCATCCGCCACGCCTTGCCGTCCACTTCGCGCGTCAGCACGTACGCGTGGCCCTTCGCCGTGACCTCGATGGACTGGAGCGACGCGACGTCCAGCGGCCCCAGGAACTCCTTGGCGCGCAGCTCGAAGGGGCCCTTGTCGAGCGAGTACCGCACGGCGCCGTCCGCCGCGTAGACGGTCGCATCTCCCTCACGGCGCACGTAGACGGAGCCATCGAAGGGGTTCTCATCCCCGCCAGCCAACGTCACCGTGCGCTGCCGGGCTGGGGTGTCCGCGCCTTCGCCGTTCGAGTCCGGAAGGTAGGCCCGCGCGGTCACGGTGAAGGCCGGCGACGCAAGGCCGTACTTCCTCAGGTCTGCGTCCGACGGCGAGGCATTCACCGTGGCCTTGAACTTCGCCGAGGTGAGCTGTTGAACCAGGGCCTCCACCGCGTACGGATCCGCCTTCGCCTCCACGGGGGCCACGAGCCGCCAGCCCTCCGGGGTGTGTTCCAGCTCTGTGGTGGCGCCCCGGGCCTTCACCGTCAGGTGGGTGAAGACGGGCGCCGCCGAAGGCGCCGGGCCGCGCACTGCTTCCACGGGCTCCGTCGCGAAGAGCCTGGGCGGTGGTGGGGGCTTCTCCGCTTCGCGTGAACACGCCAGGGGCCACACGGCCACGAAGCCCAGCAGCACCCCGGCGAAGGGCCTCACCGGTTCCTCCGCGACAGCCAGACGGCCAGCCCCACCCCCAGCAGCGACAGCGGGAGCAGGTCGGTGGAGACGAAGCGCAGCGTCCGCATCTGGTCCTCGCTCAGCTCCAGGGTGGAGGTCTCCCGGTCGGGCGGGCGCAGGGTGATCTTCTCCACCTGATGGGAGGCCCAGCCCAGGGCATTCATCACCAGGTTGCGGTTGGCCTCATGGCCCCAGTTCGGATCCAGCAGCAGCTCCGAATCCCCCACCGCCACCAGCCGTGCCTCGTCGAAGCGTCGGGCTTCCGCGCCGCGCGTGTCCCGGGTCGCGGCGGCCACGAGCGTGAGCTGCCCCATCTTCTCGCCGTCGGACGGCGTGGTGTCCTCCTGGGGCTTCGTCTCCACCCAGGCATAGGGCGAGCTCAGCAGCACGGGCTCCACCGCCACCCCGGGCAGGAAGCCCTCGCGGAACAGCGTGAAGCTGCGCACGGTGGGCAGCTGCACGTTGAACCCGCGCTCCTGGAGGGGGCGGGTGATGACGTGCTTGCCGTAGAAGTTGGACACGAGGACGAACGGGTTGCCCGAGTTGAACTGCGAGTCCGCCGCCACGCCTTCGTCCACCTGGATGCCGTAGTCCGCGAGGAACAGGCCCAGGCCGTCCGCCGTGTTCACGTCGGTGAAGTACAGCAGCCGGCCGCCCTCGCCCAGGTAGGTGCGGAGGGCCGCCACCTCCGGCGCCGTGTAGTCCTCCTTCGCTCCCGCGATGACCAGCAGCCCCGCGTCGCGAGGCACCTCCTTCAGGCCCAGGAGGTTGAGGGGTTCGGGGCGATAGCCTTCACGCAGCAACTGGCGCCGGAGCTCCGACAGTCCGTCGCCAGGACCCTGGGGGCCCTGCGGTGTCTCCAGGGGCCACTCGCCGTGCCCCTCGACGAAGTACACCTTCTGCGTGCCCGCCGCGCCCAGCTGGATCAGGGCGTTGGTCAGCTCCTGCTCGGAAGGAATCGGCAGCGGGGTGTGCGGCGCGGCGTCACCCTCGCCGCGGGACACGACGACTAGCGTCTGGCCTTCCTTGAGCTGGTACTTCGCGGCCAGGGACGGCTCGCGGCGCGGATCCACGAAGGCGAAGTCGAACGTGTCCGGTGCCGCCTCGTGGTAGCGCCGGAACAGCTCCTCCAGCTCGCCATAGGACGGGTGCGTGGGCGGGATGAGCGCCAGCGCGTGCGCCCGCTCCTTCAGGCGCGCGAGCGTCTGGAGCGTCTGGGGCGCGAGCGAGAAGATGCGCTCCCGCGTCAGGTCCCACCGCCGGTTCTTCTGGAAGGCGATGACGTTGAGCGCCACCAGCACGCCCAGCACGCCCAGCGTGGTGAGCACCGTGGACGCGAGGAACCGGCCCGTGCGGCGCGAGCCCGCGCGCCTCAGCTCCTGGCGGTGCGTGACGACGTACGCCGCGAGCATCGCCGCGCCCAGCACGGCCTTGCCTCCCGCGAGCGCCACGCTGCCGGAGGTGAGGAACAGCGTGAACGGGCTGGACAGCAGGAGCAGCAGGCCAAAGGCCCCCAGCACCCGGGTGACGTGGGTCGCTCTCATGGTCACGCGTAGCGCTGCGCTTCCACCGCGCGGTGGGTGAGCAGCAGCGAGAACAGGATGACGGACGCGAAGAACACCAGCGCCTGCACTTCCAGGACGCCCTGGATCATGCCCTGCAACTGGGTATCGAAGGACAGGTAGCTCAGGAACGAGCGCAGGGGCTCCGCGGTGGACTGGGCCACGCCCCGCAGGAGCATCCACGGCAGCAGCACGGTGAAGGTGAGGAAGGCCGCGAGCATCTGGCTCTCCGTGAGCGCGGAGATGAACAGCCCCACCGCCATGCAGGTGGCGCCCCAGAGCAACACCGCGCCGTAGCCCAGGAGCACCGTGGGCCACTCGAGCGCGGGCCCGGATACGCCCGAGCCCACCACGGACAGGAGCACCGGGAACACCAGCGTCAGCCCCAGCGTCACGAAGATGAGCCCCAGCCCGCCCAGGTACTTGCCCAGCACGATGTCCACCGGCCGCACCGGCGTCGTCAGGAGCAGCGCGAACGTCTTCTGGCGCTTCTCCTCCGCGAACAGGCGCATGGACAGGAAGGGCGCGACGAAGAGCGTGATGATCAGCACCACGCCCCACAGCTGCACCACCACGCCGTCGGTGAGGTTGCGATAGACGATGGAGTCCGGAGGCAGCCGGCTCCAGCCGTGCTCGCGCGCCAGGGACTGCACCTGCTGGAACTGCTCCAGCAGGCTGACGAAGAAGAACGACGACAGCGCCGCCATGGCCGTGAACACGGCATAGGCCCACGGGGTGGTGAAGGCGACGGCCAGTTCCTTGCGGGCAATGGCCAGGGCGGTGCGCATGCGCGGAGGTTCCTTGGGGAGGGGGAGGGCGCGGCCGTCAGGCGGCGGTCAGCTTGATGAAGACTTCTTCCAGCGACGCGTGCTCCGCCTGGCCATGGGACTTCGCCAGCCGGTCGATGGCGTCATGGGCCACCACGCGGCCCTGGTGGAGGATGAGCACCTTCTCGCACGTCACGGTCACCTCCGGGAGGATGTGCGTGGAGAGCAGCACCGTGTGCTTCCCCGACAGGCCGCGAATCAGTGCCCGCAGGTCCGCGCGCTGCGCGGGATCCAGGCCCTCTGTGGGCTCGTCGAGGATGAGCACCGGCGGTGACCCGATGAGCGCCTGCGCGATGCCCACGCGCTGCTGGAAGCCCTTGGACAGGTTCTGGAGCACGCGGCCCAGCACGTCGCTCACGCCGGTGAGCCCCGCCACCCGCTCCACCTCCGCCTTCACGGCGCGGCCGGGCAGCTGCTTGAGCGCGGCCACGAACGCCAGGTAGCCGTGCACCGTCAGCTCCGGATACAGCGGGGGTGTCTCTGGCAGGTACCCGATGCGCCGTTTGACCTCCATCGGGTGCGTGGACACGTCGAAGCCCGCCACCTTCGCGCTGCCCTCGGAGGGCGGCAGGAAGCCGGTGAGGATCTTCATCGTGGTGGACTTGCCCGCGCCGTTGGGCCCGAGGAAGCCCAGCAGCTCCCCCTCACCCACGGTGAAGGACAGGTCCTCGATGGCCACGCGATCGCGGTAGCGCCGGGTGAGGTTGCGCACCTCGATGATGGGCTTCTCGGTGATTGGCATGCGCGGGGGTGAACTCTACACTGCCCGGGAAGCGAGGCGTGGATGCCAATCGTGGTGCAGAAGTACGGCGGCTCATCGGTCGCTGATGCGGAGAAGCTGGGCAAGGTCGCCCGTCGCGTGAAGCAGAAGCGGGACGCGGGGTACCAGGTCGTGGTCGTGGTCAGCGCCATGGGCGACACCACGGACGACCTGCTGGCGCTGGCCAAGGGCGTGTCCCAGGATCCGCCCCGGCGTGAACTGGACATGCTCCTGACCTGCGGCGAGCGCATCTCCATGGCGCTCCTGTCCATGGCGCTCCAGGAGCAGGGCGTGCCGGCCATCAGCTTCACCGGCAGCCAGAGCGGCATCATCACCAACGACGCGCACGCGCAGGCGCGCATCGTGGAGGTGCGGCCGTATCGCATCCAGGACGAGCTGGCCAACGGCAAGGTCGTCATCGTCGCGGGCTACCAGGGCGTCTCCTACAAGAAGGAGGTGACGACGCTGGGGCGCGGCGGCTCGGACACCACCGCGGTCGCGCTGGCGGCGGCGCTGGAGGCGGAGGCCTGTGAAATCTACTCGGACGTGGACGGCGTCTTCAGCGCGGATCCGCGCGTCGTGCCGGACGCGCGCAAGCTGGAGTCGCTGAGCTACGACGAGATGCAGGAGCTGGCGAGCGCCGGAGCCAAGGTGCTCAACGCCCAGGCCGTGGAGTGGGCCAAGTCGCGCGGCATCACCATCCTCGCGCGCACCGCGCACGGTCAGGGCACCGGCACCCGCGTGCAGGAGCTGGCCGTGCCCACCGACAGCCGCGTCAAGGGCGTGACGGCCGACGCGGAGATGGCCGTGCTCGTCGCCCACGCCAGCGTGCCCTTGCAAGAGCTGCTGGAGTTCCTGGACGCGCGCGCGGTGCGCGGCCGCACGCTGGCCCATGACGCCCTGCCGGGTGCGCAGGGGCGCGCGTTCCTCGCGGTGCCGCTCGCGGATGTGCACGGCCCGGAGGCGCTCCAGCGCGAGCTGGCCACGCGGTTCGGCGCGGCGGTGGAGTGGCGGGACACATGGGGCACCGTCACCTGTGTGGGTGTGGGGCTCAACGCGGACTGGGTGCCGCTGCGCAAGGCCCTGTCCGCGGCCGAGGACCTGTCCGCCCAGGTGCACGCCGTGAGCACCTCGCCGCTCCAGGTGACGCTCCTGGTCGACAAGACCCACCTCAAGACGTTGACGGCCCGCCTGCACCGCGAACTGCTGGGCAGCTGACATCCGCGGCGCCGCCGGACCTTCGTTGATCCGGTGACTTGCGCGCCGCACTGGGGGGCAGGCGGCCATCAACTGTCGAACGCCGGTTCCCTATCAGGGGAGGGCGCTTCCCTCCCTGAAGTCGATGCCTACCCTCCGTTCCTGAACACCGGGGAGGGTCGGGCATGCGACACGGGCATGGGTGGATGGGGCTGGGGGTGGTGTTGGCGCTCCTGGCGACGGGCGCCACCGGATGCAAGGACTCCGGCCCGGCGCCTGGAACGCCTCCGCCCGGCGACCGCCACGATGAGCCACCCCTCAGCCATGACGGCGGGGGTGTGTGGGCCGGCTCTGACGGTGGCGTCGTCGTTCCCGAATACGACGCGGGCATGCCGGAAGACGAATCGGATGCTGGCACGCTGCCGGACGGGGGCTTGGCGCTGCCCGCGCGTGACGCGGACGCGGTGCGCCGGGAGAACCAGAGGAAGGGCACCACCAGCTGGCGCATCGACAAGAACGCCAACAGCCGGGAGATTGAAGGCTACGCCCTCCAGTCCACCGTGAAGCCGGGTGAGTCGCTGCGGGTGGCGGTTTCCTTGTCGGAGGCGCGGAAGTTCTCCTGGTTCGTCTACCGCATGGGCTACTACGGCGGCACGGGAGCCCGCGAGGTCGCGCGCGGCGGCCCGGTGCAAGGCACCCGGCAGCCGGACTGTCCGGTGGATCCGACGACGGGCATCATCGCCTGTGGCTGGTCGCCCACGCTCGACATCCCCATCCGGGAGGACTGGGTCCGCGGCGTGTACGTGGTGAAGCTCGTGCGTGACGACCGGCCCTCACGCTACGTGCCCTTCTTCGTTCGCGACGCCAACCCTCGCTCGGAAGTGGCGGTGCTCATCCCCACCGCCACCTGGGCGGCCTACAACACCTGGGGCGGCACCAGCCTCTACGATGATCAGCAGGGCGTGATGAAGGCGCATGGTGTCTCGCGCGCCTTCCAGTCCTCGTATGACCGGCCCTTCTACCGGGGGCAGGGGGCAGGGCACCTGATGACGGACGACCTCAGCCTCGTGACGTGGCTGGAGTCCCAGGACCTGGACGTGGGCTACTTCACCGACGAGGACCTGGACGAAACCTACGATGTCCTGCGGGGCGCGAAGGTGTTCGTGATGTCCGGCCACGATGAGTACTGGTCATCCCGGCAGCGCGACTTCGCGGACCGCGCGCTCTCCGAGGGCCGGTCCGTCCTCAACCTGGGCGCGAACAACGCCTACTGGCAGGTGCGCTTCGAGCCCTCGGCGGACGGACGGCCGCGCCGGATCGTCACCTGCTACAAGGGCGCGCCCGAGGACCCCTACAAGGACCAGCGCAGGACGGTGAAGTTCCGCGACCTGCCCGCGCCCCGTCCGGAGAACGCGCTGCTGGGCGTGCAGTTCGCGGCGCGCTGGCACCAGTGGCCCTTTCCCTCCGTCATCACCCGCCCGGACCACTGGGCCCTCGCGGGCACGGGCCTCAAGGCAGGGGACACGCTGTGGATGGCGAACGGCTACGAGATGGACCAACTGGTGGACAACGGCCGCCAGCCCGCTGGCGTGGACGTGCTCGCCGAGTCCCCGGCGCTCTCGCTCCAGGGTGGCTTTGGCTTCTCTCACATGGTCGTGCGCAAGCAGGGGGACGCGTACGTGTTCTCGGCGGGCGGCATCGACTTCGTGCAGAAGCTGGCCGGGGTGACGGAGCGCGAGGCGGATCCACGCGCGGCCCGTATCGTGGCCAACGTGCTCTACAAGGCGCTGGGCCAGAAGGTGCCGGCGGACCTGGTGCGGTTCCAGCCCCCCGCGGCCCCCGCGGCCCAGGGGCCCTTCGCGCAGTCCGTGCAGACGGTGGCGGGGACCCCTGGCAAGCGCTGCCACTCGGACAGCAAGGTGGCGCCGGATGCGCTGGGCGCACCGCTCGCGGTCGCCGTGTTGCCGGACGGCGGCTGGGCGGTGGCGGACGCGCTGGGCAACGCCGTCAAGCGCGTGGCTGTGGGCGGACAGGTCCGCACGATCCTCACCGGGCTCTCCGGCCCCATGGGCCTCGCCGCGGACGCGCTGGGCAACCTCTACGTGTCCGACACAGAGAACGCGCTCATCCGGCGCATCACCCCCGAGGGCCGGGCGGACGTGTTCGCGGGCAGCACCCCTGGCTATCAGGATGGCCCCGCGCACGATGCGACCTTCAACCAGCCCGCGGGCCTGTCTTTCACCGCGGATGGCACGGCGCTGCTCGTGGCGGACCTGAACAACGGCGTCATCCGCCGCATCGACATGGTGACGCCCGGCAATCCGGTGACGACCCTCCCCGGCGACTGGCTCTACCGGCCCTCCGCGGTGGCGCAGGCGGCGGATGGCACCACGTACGTGGTGGAGAGCGGGATGGCCCGGGTGGTGCGCGTGCGCGACGGCGTCACCCGCGTGATGACGGGCTCGACGCCCGGCTTCAGCGACGGAGACGCGAGGGACGCCCAGCTCATGCCGTATCTGGGCCTGGCGCTGCTGACGGATGGTTCGCTCGCGATCTCCGACCCCGGCAACTACCGCGTGCGCCGGCTCGTCTTCGACGCGGCGGGTGAGCCGCGGAAGCTGACCACGCTCGCGGGCAGCGGCCGTTATGGCGCCGAGGATGGCGCAGGCAAGGAGGCCCAGCTGGTGCTCCCCGCGGGGCTCGCGGTGGGGCCGGAGGGCACCCTCTACGTGGCGGACGCCGGCAACTCGCTGATCCGCGCCATCAAGCGCTGAGGTGTCCGCCCGAAAGGACGCGGCTCCACGGCGGACGCCGCGGATCAACGCCCCGGGTTGCGCATCCCGCCCAGCGGCGGCGGGGCGTCCATCTCCTGCCGCGTGCGCCGCCGGTCCGGGGTGTCGCGCGGCAGCTCCACGAAGGTGCACATCTCGCACAGCCGGCTGTAGATGCGCTCGCCCACGCGCTCGCGCAGCAGCTCCGCGTCCTTCATCGCGGACCTCGCGTCATCCGTGGTGCGGTAGCCCGTGGGCGCGCTGCTCCGCGTGCCCTTGCGCTCGGGCTCCAGCGAGTAGTTCGTCGCGAAGAGCGTCGTGCGCCCCGCGTTGTAGCGCCGGGCGATCAGCTCATCGAGCGTCTCCATCTCGAACGGACTGCCACGCCCCTTGCCCAGCTCGTCGATGGCCAGCACCTCGACCTCCGACAGCGGCCCGATGATCTCTCCGCCGCTCTTGCCGTCCTGGAAGCCGCGCCGGATGGTCGCGTACAGGAGGGAGATCTCCACGTACCGGGCCCGCACGCCCATCTCCAGCACCAGGTGCGCGAGCGTCGCCGCCAGCAGGTGCGTCTTGCCCGTCCCCACCGGCCCGCTCAGCACGTAGCCCTTGTTGGTGGCGCCCTTCACGTACTGGTGGGCGAAGTGCATCGCCACGCCCCGGCCCCGGTCCTGGGCCTCGTTGAAGGGGCGGTAGTTGTCGAACGACGCGTGCGCCATGACCCCCGGCATCTGCACGTCGTTGTAGAGCGCGACCCGCGTGCGCCGCAGCGTGCACACGCACGGCTCCAGCACTTCGTACGTCCGGGCGCCCACCTTCGTGCTGAAGGTCCCTTCCTTCTGCACCAGGATGTGACCGCGCCCGCCGCACACCGGGCAGTCCTCCGAGCACGTACACACCCGCGCCGACGCAAGCTCCCCGCGCCGCTCGATGAGGTACGTCCGCCCGCCGCACTGCCCACACGCCTCGCCGTTCGCCTTGGCAGCCATCGCAAGCCCAGCCATACCACCGCGCCCCGTGGCCGTCAGTATGCTGCTCTTTCGTTCAGGCGTCCGGGGTTCGGCCAACCCCTCAGGTCTCCTTCATGTCCAGCCGCCGTCTGACGGCCGCCTGCAGCCGGAAACGCCGGGCCACGCGCCGCGCCCGCGCCGTCATCAGCTGCTGTTCACCGGTGCGCGCATCGCGCCACACCGTGCGTCGCTCCGCGAAGGGCAGGGCGCGCAGGAGCGCCAGCAGCGCCCAGGTCTCCTGCTGATCCATCGCCGCGGGCTCGCGCGGCACGCTCCCGAGCACCGTGTCCAGCAGCCGGTGCACCCGGGGCGCGAGGGCGGCCTCACGCTCCGTCAAGGCACGGAGCGCCGAGCACAGGCGCGCGTGGCGGACCTCCTCCCACGACCGCGCGGGGCGCTTCTTCGCGGCGGTGGAGGGGGGCTCTTCACCCTGGCCCGCGGACAGGTCGCGGTACTTGCGGATCTCCGTCTCCACCTGCCGCCGGCATGAACGCAGCGAACGCAGCACCGGCTCACCGGGACGCGCGTCCCACAGCGCCTTCTCCGCCGAGCGCGAGATGCCCCGCGCCACCACCTCGAAGGGCACGCCCTCCTGCGCCCACGCGATGACCAGCTCCGTGTCCAGCGCGGACAGCATCAGCCCCGCGCCTCGCACCGCGAGGAAGTAGTCCTGCACCAGCTCCGCGAAGCTGGCGCTCTCCGGCAGAAGGCTCATGATCCGCGAAAGCTCCAGACAGGGCGGCCAGACATCCGGCCGTCAGCCTCCCATACCCCCTGGGTCCAACAGTGCAACCTTCCTCTCGCTGGCCGGAGTGCCCTCGGGCGCACAGCGAAATTGAAGTTTTCCCGCTTGCTTTCCAACGGACCAAAGGTCCGTCCGTCCAAGTTGACCCGCCTTGCGGAAACCGCGCATAGTGCGGGTCCCCTCATGGAAATTCCCGAAGATTCCCGGACACTTGCCAAGCAAGCAGGCATCCGTGGACGCCGGTTCCTCGCTCCTAGGAAGACCATGCGCCGCTCGCTACTCGTTTGCCTCGTTCTCCTGACTTCCATGGCTTCGGCCCAGGAGAAGAAAGCACTGCGCGACGCTGACCTGGGCAAGAAGTCCACCACCACCGTGGACAAGTCCCTCGCTGGCGACATCACGCGCCCGAAGGAAGCCCAGCAGGCCGCTCCCGCGCTTCAGTATGATCAGTTCCGCCTGGGCGTGGAGGTGCAGGTCGCCTCGAAGCGCCGCGAGCAGATCGAATCGCTGAAGAAGATCATCTCGCTGTCTCCGGATCAGAAGGAAGCCCCCAGCCTGCTGTTCCGCCTGGGCGAGCTCTACTGGGAGGAGTCGAAGTTCTTCTTCTTCGAAGCCAACCGGAAGGATGACGAGCTCATCGTCGCCATGAACCGCAACGACGCCGCGGGCCAGCAGAAGGCCAAGGCGGAGAAGGCGGAGTTGATGGCGAAGGTGAAGGAGAACGGCAAGTACGCCGTGGAGCAGTACACGAAGATCGTCCAGGAGTACCCGAAGTTCGAGCGCACGGACGAAGTGCTCTTCTTCCTCGGCCAGTACCTGATGGAGGACGGCCAGGACAAGAAGGCGCTCGTCGCGTTCAAGCGCCTCGTGGAGAAGTACCCGCAGTCCAAGTACCTCCCGGACGCGTACTTCGCCTTCGGCGAGTACTACTTCAACAACTCCAAGGGCAAGCGCCCGGAGCTGGAGAAGGCGCTCGCCGCGTACAAGAAGGCGGCCGAGTACCCGGAGAATCAGGTCTACGCCTTCGCCCTCTACAAGCAGGGCTGGTGCTACTTCAACATGGGCGAGTACGAGTCCGCGAAGGACAAGTACAAGACCGTGGTCCTCTACGGCGAACTGGCGGGCGCCGCCGCCGTGGAGAAGGACGGCAAGTCCAAGGCGAAGGGGTCGCTCGTGCGTGAAGCGCGCGCGGACTACGTGCGCGCGTTCGCCCGCGAGGGTGACGTGACGCAGGCCCGCGCGGACTTCAGCAAGGTCGCCACCAATCCAGAGGACCGCTTCGCGATGATGAAGCAGCTCGCGAACCTCTACTACGGCGACGGCAAGGACCGCGAAGCGGCCATCACCTTCAACGCGCTGATCAAGGAGAAGCCGCTGTCGCCGGAGGCCCCGGGCTTCCAGGGGAAGATCGTCGACTGCATCCTGCGCATGGGCAACAAGGAGCGCACCGTGGCCCAGGTGCGCCGGCTCGTGAAGATCATGAAGGACGTGGAGTCCTCTGGCGTCATCAAGGACGACAAGGACAAGAAGGCGCTCGACGAGGCGAAGGAGCTGTCCGAGCGCACGCTCTCCAACCTCGCCGTCACCTGGCACAACGAGGGCAAGAAGACGCGCAACGAGGAGACGTTCAAGTACGCGGACGCCGTGTACAGCGACTACCTCACGCTCTTCCCGGAGAACCCCAAGGCGTACGACCTGCGCTTCTTCTGGGCGGAGCTCCTCAACGACAGCCTCCAGAACTTCGACAAGGCGGCCGCCAACTACACGCTCGTCGTCCTCCAGGACGCCAAGGTGCTGGAGGCCAAGGACGACAAGGGCAAGCCCAAGCCGGGCAAGCCGGGCAAGTGGCTGACCAACGCCTCCTACAACGCCGTCCTCGCCTATGACGAGGTCGTCAAGGCGGCCGAGGCGCGCGGCGAGGCCAAGAGCGAGTCGGCGGGCACGGACATCACGAAGAAGATCGCCATCCCCACGCTGAAGAAGTCGCTGCTCGACGCGTGCGAGCGCTACCTCAAGTACGTCCCCAAGGGCGACAAGCGCGTGGAGATCGCCTTCAAGGCGGCCAACATCTACTACCGCCACAACCACTTCGACGAAGCGGTGCTGCGCTTCAGCGAGATCGCGCTCGGCTACCCCGAGTACAAGTTCGAGGACGGCCAGCGCGCCGGGGAGATCGCCGCCAACCTCATCCTGGACTCGTACAACCTGCTGGGCGACTTCGCGAAGGTGAACGAGTGGGCCCGCCGCTTCTACGCCAACGACAAGCTGGCCACCGGCAAGTTCCGCGACGACCTGGCGAAGCTCATCGAGCAGTCGTCGTTCAAGCTGGTCAGCCAACTGGAGGAGAAGAAGGAGTTCTCCAAGGCGGCCGAGGCATACCTGAACTTCGTCCACGACTTCCCGCAGACGGAGATCGCGGACCTGGCGCTCTACAACGCGTCCGTCGACTATTACAAGGCGAAGAGCCTGGACAAGGCCATCGAGGTCCGCAAGCGCCTGTTCGCGGAGTACCCCCGGTCCAAGTACGTACCGGACTCCATCTACGCGAACGCGGAGGCGCTGGAGGCCATCGGCGACTTCGAGGACGCGGCGGGCACCTACGAACTCTACGTGCGCGGCTATGAGCGCAACCTGAGCGAGAAGGGCGGCTCCCCCGCGGCGAAGTCCAAGGCGAAGGGCGGCAAGCACGCCAAGGCGAAGCAGGCCGCCAACGACGACGCGCCCGCGAAGCCCGGCGTGGTGCAGAAGTGGGACGAGTCCAAGGCGCAGATCGCCCTGTTCAACGCGGCCACCTACCGCGAGGGCCTGGGCCAGCTGAAGGCCGCGCTCAAGAACCGCGAGCACTACCTGGAGCTGTGGCCCAAGTCGAAGGACGCCGAGGACGTGTTCCTCTCCATCGTGGACCTGCACGTGAAGCAGGGCGTCTACATGAAGGCCATCAAGCTGCTGGAGGAGTACGAGCGCGACAACATGCGCTCCTCCAGCAAGTTCCTGATGGCGGAAGGCCGCATCGTCGACATCTACGCGAAGATGAAGAAGACGAACGACGTGCGGCGCATGAACAAGCGCATCTTCGACTACTTCGACCAGCTGCCCCGCCGGCAGCAGACCACGCTGGAGAAGCCCGCGCTGGCCGCCGCCGCGCAGGCGAACCTGCTGGCCATCGAGCCGGACTGGAACGAGTTCAAGCGCCTGAAGCTGTACTGGGGCGTGCCGCCGTCGCCGGAGCGCTTCAAGGGCTCGCTGGCCGACAAGGGCCGCGCGCTGGAGGTCGTGCAGAAGAAGTACGTGCAGACGGTGGCCCTGGGCGCCCCGGATCCGGCCATCTGCGCGCTGCAGCGCATTGGCCTCGCGTACGACCACATGGCCGACCTGGTGGTGAACGCGCCCATGCCGCGCGGCCTGGACGAGGAGTCGCAGCAGGCGCTGCGCGACGAGTTCAGCAACCAGGCGCAGCCGCTCAAGGACAAGGCCACGGAGGCCTTCTCCGGCGCGGTGGCCAAGAGCCGTGAGCTGGGCGTGTTCAACGACTGCGCCGCGGCGAGCCTGAAGATCCTCCGCAACACCTACGCGCCGGACCGGTACCCGGAGGTGCTGGAGGAGAAGGTGGCGCTGAAGAACAAGCAGCTGGTGCTGGGGGGTGACGTGCTGGCCGCCGTGCAGGACATCCCGCCCCCGGTCGCCAAGGCCGAACCGGAGAAGCTGGCCAAGAGCGAGGCGCTCAACGAGGACCTGTCGGCGCTCACCAATCAGCTGCGCCAGCAGACCGAGTCCGAGCTGGCCAAGCCCGCCGCCGCGGCCAAGGACGGCAACGCCCCCAAGAAGACCGTTGATGATCAGGAGCCGGAGGACTTCCTCTAATGAACCGCACGCACTCGTTCCGCCCCCTCCTGCTGGCCACGCTGGCGCTGACCGCCGTCGGCTGCTCCACCACCCAGACCGCGGCCCCGCCGCCGGTGGCGAAGCCCGTCGCCGCCCCCACGGGCCCGGTGTCCATCTCCAACCGCGCCATGCTGCTGTTCGATGACGCGGTGAAGTCCTTCGACGCGCAGAAGAAGGCCAAGGCGTTCGACTACCCGTCGCTGGAGCGCAAGTTCAAGGCCGCCCTGGAGGCGGACCAGAACCTCGCGGAGGCCGAGTACAACCTGGGCGTCATCGCCGAGCGCATGGGCAAGCCCGACGAGGCGAAGGCGCGCTACGCGTCCGCGCTCACCAAGAAGCCGTCCCTGCGGCAGGCGTCGGACAACCTGGCCATCATGCGCCAGAACGGCGGCGACGTGGCCGGCGCGGTGGCGCTCTACCAGGACGTGCTCACCCGCTACCCGGACGACGCCGGCTCGCGCGCACGCCTGGCGGAGATCTACCGGCAGAACAACGACCACGACAAGGCGATGGAGCTGTCTCGCGCCGCGCTCATGCGCGACCCGATGAACACCAACGCCTTGAAGGTGATGATCCGCAGCTACCTGGAGCGCAAGCAGCTGGCGATGGCGAAGCTGGTCGCGCTGCGCGCGGTGAAGCTGGACGGCGCGGATCCGGAGCTGCACCACGCCGTGGGCCTCATCCTGCTGAAGGAGGGCGACACCGAGGGCGCGCGCCTGCAGTTCAAGAGCGCGCTGGAGGCGAAGGCGGACTACGTGCCGTCGCACGTGGAGCTGGCCCAGCTGGCGCTCAACGCGGAGGACTTCCCCGGCGCGGAGGAGCACCTGCGCCGCATCCTCCAGGCGGATGGCAAGAACGCCGCCGCGCACGTGGACCTGGGCATCGCGCTCAAGGGCCAGGGCCAGTTCGACAAGGCCATGCAGGAGTACGACGAGGCGGAGAAGCTCAACCCGGACCTGGGCGCCACGTACCTCAACCGCGGCATCATCCTGCACAAGGTGAAGGACGCCCCCGAGCGCGCGGTGGAGCTGTACAAGAAGTACATCGCCCTGGCGGGCGGCGAGGTCGCGCTCCACGCGGAGGCCCCCGTCTTTGGCCTGATGCGCGAGGCGGACAGCATCGTGCAGGCCAAGCGCGAGGCGAAGGCCGCGGAGGACCAGGCCAAGCAGATGGAGGCGCTCCAGGCCCAGCAGCAGGCCGCGATGAAGGCCGAGGAGGCGAAGCAGAAGGGCGCGCCCGCGCCCAACGCCGCGACGCCCGCTTCCGGCACGGGGACCGGCACCGCTCCGCAGGCCACCCCGGCGGCCGCCACCGGCAAGCAGCCGCAGGCCACCCCCGCGGGCGGCACCCAGACGGCGCCTGCCCAGAAGAATGCAGCGCCGGCGGACTCCGAGGAACCTTCGGACGACCTGCTGTGATGTGGGAGACGCCCGCCAGTGGCTTCACGCTGGCGGTGCGGCTCGGGAAGATGCGAACCTTGCGGTCCCCTCGCGCGTCATGCGGGGGCCGCCATGCGGAAACACCAGTGGGCCCGGGACGTGGCCCCACGTGGAGGCAGGATGCGGAAGTGGCTGATGCTGTGCGTGACGCTGTCGGTGGCCCCGGCTTTCGCCCAGGACGAGGGCGGCAAGGCGCAGGGCGGTGGTGCGGGTGGTGGCGCCAAGATGCAGAAGACGACCAACGTCGACTTCGAGGACGACACCATCGAGGGTGACCTCACGAAGCCGGATGGCGAGTACGTCGAGGCGCGCAAGACCGTGAAGCACTCCAACCTCATCCGCATCCGCGAAGACTTCGAGGACAAGGTGATGCAGTCCGTGGGCGAGCTGTAATCCGCCACCACGCACTGACGGTGGGAACCTCCCGCCGGCACCGTTGTCCAAGAGCGCCAAAGCCTACCGGGAGCCGTCCATGGCCGTACCCCTGACACTCAAGGTCTTCAAGGGCGACACGCTGGTCGCCTCCAAGGACTACGAGCGCGACATCATCAAGATTGGCCGTCTGTCCTCCGCGCACCTGTGCCTGGAGGATGAGAAGGTCAGCCGCATCCACTCCGTCATCGAGGTCGCGGCCGACGGCTCCATGTCCATCATCGACATGGGCAGCGTCGAAGGCACCTACGTCAACGGCAAGCGCGTCAACAAGGGGCAGGTCTCCTTCGGTGACGAGATCCGCGTGGGCGGCACCACCATCCGCCTGGAGAACCCGGCCGCCGTGGCCGCGGTGAACCTGGCCGCCGCCGTCGCGCAGGCGGACGCGCCCACGGACAAGAACCCCACCGTCGCGCCCGTGGTCCCCGCCGCCGCCATCGCGCAGGCCGTGGCCGCTCCGGTCGCGCCCGCCGTGACGGCGCCCGTCGCCGCGCCGCCCGCGCCCGCCGCGGCGATGGATGCGTCCGTCGCGCCCACGCAGAAGAACGCCGTGGCGCCCACCGCCCGTGCGCCGGAGGCCCCCGCGGAGGAAGCGGAGGCCTCGCCGCGCGTGCGCACCGTGCGCCGCACCAAGTCCAGCGGCCCGCAGGGCGTGTCGCTGCGCCTGCTCTGGGGCGACCAGCGCGTGGGCGAGTTCTTCGTGCCCCCCGGCGCGAAGAAGGGCTTCACGGTGGGCAGCGCCAAGGGCGTGGACTTCGTGATGGGCGACGCCAAGCTGGGCGGCCCCGCGTTCGAAGTGCTGCGCACCGACGGCCAGGGCTTCAGCGTGCGCTTCGCGCGCAAGATGAAGGGCGAGCTCACCCGCAAGGGCGAGACGCTGGACCTGGAAGCCGTCATGGAGTCCGGCAAGGCTTCGCAGGATGGGGACGCCTACGCGCTGACGCTCGAGGCGGACGACTTCTTCTGGGTGGACCTGGGCGGCCTCACGCTGGAGGCGCAGTTCCAACCGGTGCCCAAGCGCGTCGTCGTGCCGGTGGGCGAGAACATCGACTACACGGCGCTCAACATCTTCCTGGTGATGTTCTTCATCGCCACCGCGTTCGTCATCCACTCCATGAACCGGAGCGGGGAAGGGGACGAGTACGCGGACGAACTCGCGGGCAATGACGCGCGCATCGCGAAGCTGATCATCAAGCCCCCCGAGACCCAGAAGAACAAGTTCCTGGAGAAGCTGAACCAGCAGAAGGAGAAGAAGTCCGGCGAGATCGCCCAGAAGTCGCGCAACGACGAAGGCCAGATGGGCAAGAAGGACGCGGCCAAGGCGAACACCCGCACCGTGACCAAGGGCGACCCGAACAAGAAGGACGAGGCGCGCGCCCTCACCGCCAAGATCTTCGGCGGCGGCAAGGGAGGCATCTCCACCATCTTCGGCAAGGCGGGCCTGGGCGGCGAGCTCAAGAGCGCCATGGGCAACATGTTCGGCGCCAAGACGGGCGACGCGGGCGGCTTCGGCGGCCTGGGGCTGCGCGGCAGCGGCGGCGGCGGTGGCGGCACCGGTGACAGCATTGGCATCGGCGGCATCGGCACCAAGGGCCGCGGTGGCGGCAGCGGCAGCTACGGCACCGGCGTGGGCACGCTGGGCGGCAAGCAGAGCGTGGACGTGGGCATCACGTCCTCGGATCCGGAGGTCATGGGCTCGCTGGACAAGGAGCTCATCCGCCAGGTCATCCAGCGCAACCGCGGGCAGATCCGCTACTGCTACGAGAGCCTGCTCAACCGCTTCCCCAAGCTGGGCGGCAAGGTGTCCGTGAAGTTCATCATCAGCGCCAACGGCTCGGTGGCCACGTCCAACGTCGCGCAGTCCACGGCGGGCAACTCGGACCTGGAGACCTGCGTCGCGGGCCGCGTGCGCACCTGGAAGTTCCCGGAGCCCAAGGGTGGCGGCTCCGTGATCGTCACCTATCCGTTCATCTTCAAGCAGGCCGGTGACTGACCTGGAATCAACACATCCGAGTTTCTCGCGGGCGGTCCTGGCGACAGGGCTGCCCGCTTCTTCACTTCAGCCTCCCGTCCCCGCGGGATTCCCGCCATCCCCCAGGCCGCCTTCCATGCAGAAAGTCCTTGCTCCTCTCGCCCTGTGCGCCGCGTTCCTCCTTCCCGCGATGGCGGGCGCGCAGGACACCCCCAGTGCCGGTTCCAATGCGACACAGGACCGGCCCGCGGTGACCTTCAACGAGGTCGAGCGCGGTGTGTACTTCGGCGTGTACGGCGGCCCGTCGTGGATCGCCAACCCGCCTGCTTCCCAGGGGCCTCGGCCCTTCTCCTCCGGACAGATGGCCCAGGTGGAGCTGGGCGTCGACCTGGGGGAGCGCCTGTCGCTGGGCGTCTTCTTCATGGGGGCCGTGAACCGCGCGGGGTCCGACTATGTCGGTTATTCGCAGGGTGCGGCCTCCGGTGACTTCTCCATGCTGGTGCCTGGCGCCGTGCTGCGCGCCCGCCTGGTGGGCTTCGCCGACAGCCAGGAGGTCAAGCGCACCTGGATCTACGCCCGCGTGGGTGCGGGGTACGCGATGTTCTCTCCCAAGAAGCTCCTTCCGGATTCCGACATTCTTGTGTTTGCCGGGCCCGGAGTGGAGTACTACACGCGGCTGCGCCACTTCTCGGTGGGGCTGGAGGTCACGGGGAACTACCTCGCCTCCAAGGGCGCCTTCGGGTTCGCGGTGGCGCCCAACATTCGCTACGCGTTCTAGCGGGAGATTCACGTGGCTCAGGAGAATGGAAGCGGTGGATCGCGTCCGGGTGGACGCGGTCCGAATGGGGGCGCGCCGGGCCAGGGGCCTCGCCGTGATGGACCGGGCGGCTTCGGTGGCCGGGGTGGCCCTGGCGGTGGCCGGGGTGAAGGACGCGGCCGGGGAGAAGGCCGTGGCCGTGATCGCGACGCGGGCCCGGTGGGGCCCGGCCAGCGCGTCATCGCCGAGTTGAGCGTGCTGGAGAAGGCGCTCTCCAAGAACGACTTCCCCGCCGAAAAGGGTCCGCTGGAGGCCATCGTCCGCTCGCTGCGGCCCATGAACCTCAAGTCGCTGGACGACCTGGACCTCAACACGCGCGGTCGCCTCATCACCACGCTCCTTCGCGTGCAGCGCCAGCCGAAGCCGGCCCTGCCGGAAGCGGGCGCCGAGGCCGCGGCTCCGGAAGCCGCCGCATCGACGGAAGCCGCCGCTCCCTCCGAGGCTCCGGCCGCGGAAGGTGCTGGCGAGGGCGCCGCGCCGGCCGAAGGGGGGGCGCCCGCCGAGGCCGCCCCCGCGGCTCCGGCCGTGGATCCCGCGAAGGAGAAGCACGCGGCCTGGGTGGACGTGATGGCGCTGGTGGGCCGCGTCTGGCGCGCCGCTGGCGACTCCGAGCGTTCCCAGTCGGCCTTCGCCCTGAGCGGTCGCGAGCCGTCGCCGGAGCCCGAGGCGCCTGCCCGGAGCGAGGAGCGCCGCGAGCGCTCCGACCGTCCGGAGCGCGGCGGTCCTGGCGAGCGCCGGGAGCGTGGCGAGCGTCCTCCCCGCGGGGAGCGTCCTCCTCGCGGCGAGCGCTCGGAAGCGGGCGCGGCCGGTGAGCGGCGCGAGCGTCCGCCCCGGGGCGACCGTCCGGAGCGTGGCGAGCGTCCTCCTCGCGGTGAGCGCCCCGAGCGCGCGCCGATGCCGGAGCTGACGGGCGACTGGAAGGAGCAGGCGACGCAGCTGGAGGCCATGGGCCGCACGCGCGACGCGGCGCGGCTGCACGAGCGCAACAACGGCTTCGCCGACGCCACCCGCCTGTTCGAGGCGGGCGGGGACCTGAAGAGCGCGCTGCGCACGGCGCTGTCCGGCCAGGACAACGACGCGGCCCGCCGGCTCGTGGGCACGCTGCCCGCGGAGCAGATCGGCCCCACGCTGGAGAAGGCCGGTGCGTACGAGCTGCTCATGGAGCACTACGTCGCCAAGGCCGACTTCGAGAACGTCGCCCGCCTGTACGAGCGCGCGCGTCAGTTCGACCAGGCGGCGCTCGCGTACGAGCGCGCGAACAAGCTGACCCTGGCGCGCAAGGCGTACGAGCGTGCCCGGGACATGGCCAGCGCCAACCGCATCCGGGGCATGGAGGTGAAGGCCCTGGTGGAGCGTGGCGACCGGCTGGGCGCGGCGACCCTGCTGGTGGCCGTGGGCCAGCGGCGCGAGGCCGTGGAGGTGCTGAGCCCCCTGCCGCCGCCCAAGGCGTTCCACTTCATGCAGCGGCTCACGCTGGAGGACGAGGCCAAGGAGCTCGCGCAGCGCGAGCTGGCCCGCGCCGAACAGGAGCAGAAGCCGGCTGGCCGCGCCCGCTGGCTGGAGCTGCTGGGCGACACCGCCGCCGCCGCGGAGACGTGGACGCAGGCGGGCCGCAAGGACAAGGCGCTTCCCCTGTACGAGAAGCTCGGGGACCTGCCCCGCGCCGCGCAGCTCGCGGAGGAGCTGCAGCAGCGGGACAAGGCCGTCGCCCTGTACACGCAGCTCAACGACAGCGCGGGTCTGGAGCGGGCCAAGGCCCTTCCGGAAGCCCCCGCCACGCCCCCCGCGGACAGCAAGTCGGACGCCGGTGACGACGCGGACTCCGCGGCGACGCCGACGGAAAATGCCTCCTCGGCTGGCGAGCAAGAAAGCCAATAATTCCCGCCGTTTGACGGGTTTTGCTTGATTGCCCGGGGGCGCCCGCGGCCGGTACACTCCGGCCGCTGGCGCCCTCGTTTCATTCCCCCCCTTGGCCAACGAGCATCATGGAACAGCCTTCCACCCCTGCGCGTCCCACGCTGCGTGTGACCGATGACCGTTCCTTCGTCGAGACCGAAGCGGCCCTGGAGAAGACGGGCCGGGTCGAGGAGCTGATCCGTCTGTACGAGGGGCGCTCGCGGGACGTGCCCACGGACGAGGCGACTCGCCTGCTCTGCCGCGCGGCGGAGCTCGCTCACGAGCGGCAGCGCAACGCGCCGCGCGCGGAGGATCTGCTCAAGCGGGCGCTGCTGGTGGCCAGGGACCCGATGCCCGCGTTGCGAGGTCTCAAGCGACTGCATGAGATCCGCCAGGACTCGTCGTCGCTGGTGGACGTGCTGGAGCGGCTGGGCGCCGCCACGCAGGGGGAGGAGAGCGCGGGCCACTACCTGAAGGCCGCGGACCTGTACGAGCAGAAGCTCTTCCGTCGCGATCGCGCGGTGCTGTGCCTGCAGCGCGCGGCGCGGGTGAAGCCGGACCGCGCGACGTTCCGGCGGGTGCGCCAGCTGTTGTTGTCCGAGGAGCGCTTCCAGCCGGCCTTCGAGGCGCTGCAGCGCGAGCGCGCGGCGCTGGGCGACGCGGGGATGGCGGAGGAGTACGCCGCGCTCGCGGAGCGGCTGGTGGATGACCCCACCGAGCACGCGCTGGCGCAGCAGGTGCTGGACGTGGCGCGCGAGCTGGACCCGCAGAACGCGCGCGCGGAGAAGGCCACGCGGGCGATGCAGCGCTTCGAGCAGGTGTGGCGCGACAAGGTGCGCATGCTGCGCGGCATGTCGCTGGAGGAGCGCGACCGCAAGAGCGCCGCGCGCCTGTCGCTGCTCGTGGCGAAGCTGTTCGCCTGGTACGACCCGGGGTCCACCGCGAAGGTGAAGGAGGCGTTGGATCGCTGCTTCCTGTTGTGGCCGGGCATGCCCGAAGCGCTCACGCTCATCGAGCGGATGGCGGCGCGCGCGGGTGACCACGGGCCGGCCATCGCGCAGCTGGAGGCGATGGCGGGCGAGGCGAAGGACCGCACGGCGCAGGTGGACCTGTGGCTGCGCGTGGGCACGCTGAAGCTGGGGCGGATGAACGACTCCGCCGGGGCGCTGGCCGCCTTCGAGAGGGCCGTGGCGGCGGACGCGTCGCGTGCGGACGCGGCCAGCCTCGCCGCGGAGCTGATGCTGGGCCAGGAGCGCTACGCGGACGCGGTGGCCACGCTGGAGCGCTACCTGGGAACGGTGAAGGACCGCTCGCAGCAGGCGAGCCTGCGCCTGCGGTTGGCGGACCTGTGCATGCAGCAGCTGCAGGACGCGGACGCGTCGCGCGCGCACCTGGAGGCGGCGCTGAAGCTGGAGCCCACCAACGCGCTCGCGGCCTTCCAACTGTCGCGCCTGCTGGCGGAGGACGAGAAGTTGGACGAAGTGCTGCCGCTCCTGGAGCTGGCCATGCTCGCGCCGCGTCCGCGCGCCGAGCGCGTGGCGTTCTGTGAGGCGCTGGCGCTGATGTTCGAGGAGCAGGAGAACGCGCGCGGTGCCTTCGAGGTGCTGGCGCGCGCGCTGGAGCTGGAGCCGGGACGGCCGCTGCTGCTCAACACGGTGGTGGAGCACGCGGAGAAGGCCAACGCCCAGCCAGCGCTGGCGCACGCGCTGCTGCGTGCCGCGCAGGGGGCGACGCCCCCGGCCGTGGCGGTGGCGCTGTGGCGGCACCTGGCGCAGCTGCTCCAGGGGCCGCTGGCGGATCCCGTGCGCGCGGAGGCCGCGTGGCGCGAGGTGCTCTCGCGCGTGCCGGGAGACTCCGCGGCGAGCGAAGCGGTGAAGTCGCTGCAGGCGGTCGCCGCGCTCGCGGATGATCCGAAGACGCGGCTGGAGACGGACATCGCGCGGCGTGAAGCGTCCGGTGCGTCGCCCGTGGAGCTGGAGCCGCTGGTGCGCCAGTGGGTGCAGCTGGCACCCGAGGACACCCAGGCCTTGCAGCGGTTGCAGGCGCTGTGCGTGGCGCTGTCGAAGTTCGACGAGGCGGCGACCCTGGCGGGCAAGCTGTCGACGCTGTCCGAGTCGCAGCTGGAGCGCAACGAGTGGACCGCGCGGCAGGCGAAGCTGTACGCGGAGCGCCTGAACCGCCAGGAGGACGCGGCGGACCTGTTCCTGGCGCTGCTGGCGGAGAACGTGTCCACCGGCGTGGTGGTGGGGGGGCTGGAGCGGCTCGCGGCTGGCGGCGTGCGCACGCCCGAGCTGACCGAGGCGCTGGCGAACCACTACGGTCGCACGGGTGATCATCAGCGGCAGGTGGCCGCGCTCCAGCAGCAGCTGGACTCCACGACGGACGCGCCGACGCGCAAGCGCTTGCTGACCGTGCTGGCCGGCATCCACGAGAAGCAGCTCGCGGACAGCCGCGCCGCGTTCGATACGCGGCTGCGCATGGTGCGCGAGGAGCCCAAGGATGAGTCGGGCCGCGCGGAGACGGCGCGCCTCGCGCGCGACCTGTCCGCGCACGCCGAGCTGGGCCGGGTGCTGCGCACGCTCGCCACGGAGTCCGAGGATCCGGTCCTGGCCGTGCAGCTGCTCTCCGAGGCGTCGGTGCTGGCGGAGGAGGGTGGGATGGCGGCGGAGGCCATCACCGCGCTGGAGGCCGCGCTGTCGCGCTCGCCCGAGTCGCCGCAGGTGCTCCAGCGCCTCGTGCGGCTGTATGGGCGCGCGGGCCGGTCGGCGGACGCGGAGACGCTGCTGCGCAAGCGCATCCACGCCACGCGGGGCCCGGAGCGGTTGGAGCTGCTCCTGCGCCTCGTGGACCTCAACGTCGAGCTGGGCCGGCCGCAGCAGGCCGCGGAAGCGCTCCAGTCCGCCATCACCCACGGTGGCGAGGAGGGCCGGCACCTGTCGCGCCTGGCGGAGCTCTACGAGAAGGCGGGCATGAGCCGCGAGCTGGGGGACACCCTGGCGCGGATGATTGGCCTGGCGGAGACGGCGGGGGACGCGGACCACGTGTCGCGGCTGAAGCTGCGCCGCGCGCAGCTGTTGCAGGGGTCGCAGGACGGCAGCGCGGAGGCGGTGCAGAGCTACGCGGACCTGCTGCGGCAGCGCCCGTCGGATCCGGACGCGCTCGCGGCGCTGGAGGCGATGCTGGCCTCGGGCCCGTCGCGCGAGGCGGCGGCGCGCGCGCTGATTCCCGCGTACGAGCGCACCAAGGAGCACCGCAAGCTGGTGGCGACGCTGGATGTGCTCTCCGAAGTGGCGCGCGATGACGCGGGGCGGGTGCAGGCGCTGCGCTACGCGGCCCAGGTGCACCTGGCGCACCTGCGGCAGCCGGAGCTGGCCTTCGCGTCGCTCGCGCGGGCGATGCGTCTGGCCCCGGCGGACGCGGGCCTGCGGGCCGCCGCGCGACAGGCCGCGGAGGACGCGGATTCGGTCGACAGCTTCGCGGAGATCCTCGTCGAGCTGACGGAGGAGGGCGATATCGGTCAGTCGCGCGCGGCGCTGCTGCGCGAGCTGGCGGAGGTGCAGGAGAAGAAGCTCGATGACCGGCCCGGGGCGGTGAAGGCCCTGCGCGCGTTGCTGGAGCTGGAGCCGGGCAACCTCGACAGCCTGCGGGCACTGCAGCGGCTGCACCGCGCGGGTGAGGAGTGGGCGGCGCTGGCGGAGGTGCTGGAGAAGTTGGCCGCTGCCACGCAAGAGCCCGCGGATCAGCTCGTGTGCCTGCGCGAGGCCGCGCTCCTGCATGAGGCGAAGCTCACCGACAAGGAGAGCGCCGCTTCCGCGTGGCGTGCCATCGCGGAGCGCGACCCCGCGCAGCGCGAGGCCGCGACGGCGCTGGACCGTCTCTACACGGACCTCAACCGTCCCAAGGACCTGGCGTGGACGCTCGCGCTGCGGCGCAACCAGGAGGGCCAGAGCCCGCAGGGGCGTGAGGTGTCGTTCCGCCTGGCGGAGCTGTTGCGCACGGTGCTGGACGACGCAAACGCGGCGCTGGGGCTCTACAAGCGCATCCTGACCGAGGACCCCGGCCACCCGGGCGCGAGGGCCGCGCTGGAGGCTTGGGTGAAGGCGGCGGTGCCGACCAGCGGCGCGGCGCTGGAGGTGCTGGACAAGGTGCTGGCGCAGGTGGGCGACCATGCCCGCCGGGTGGCGCTGCGCGAGACGCGGATGGAGTCCGCGCTCACGGTGGAGAAGATCATCCTCGCCGGGGAGATTCGCCGCATCTACGAGCGCGACATGCAGCAGCCGTCGCTCGCGTTCATGGCGTCGGTGAAGGCGTTCGCCAACGGCCTGGACCGCGAGGGCGTGCGTCCGGACCTGGAGCGGCTGGCGCGCGAGACGGGCAGCCACGAGGTGCTGGCGGAGATCTACGAGAGCGCCGCGGTGGACCTCACCTCCGGTGACCCGGTGGCGTTGGATCTGCTGCGCCGCGCGGCGGAGCTGCGCGAGGGACTGGATCAGCCCGAGGAGGCCACGCGCCTCTGGAAGAACCTGTTGGCGGACGCGCCGCAGGACCGTCAGGCGCTGGAGGCGCTGTCCCGGCTGTACGAGAAGGGCCAGAACGCGAAGAGCCTGTCGGAGGTGTACGCCCGCCAGTCGCAGCTCGCCACGGATCCGGAGACACGGCTGGGCCTGCTGCTCAAGGCGGGCGAGGCCTACGCGAGCGCGGGGGAGGACGCGAAGGCCATCGAAGTCCTTCGCTCCGCGCTGGCGCTCAGCAAGGTGCCGGAAGGGCTGCTGGCGCTCGACAAGCTGTACGCGAAGACGCGCCGCTTCGTGGAGCAGGCGGACGTGTTGGATCAGCTCGCGGAGCTCGCGCCGGATGAACCCGGCCGGCGCGCGTACCTGCTTCGCCGCGCGCAGCTGCTGGAGAAGGAAGTCGGTCCCTCCGAAGCGCTGCCGGTGTACCGCCGGCTGCTGGAGCTGTCGCCGGGCGACAATCAGGTGGTGGCGGGCCTGGAGCGCCTGCTCGCGCACGACAGTCCCCGGCTGGAGGCGGCGCGGCTGCTGGAGCCCGTCTACCGCGGCCTCAACGACACGCGGAAGCTGGTGGACGTGCTGGAAGTGCTCCTGCCGGGTGTCCCGCCGGAGAAGCGCCTGGAGCGGCTGCAGGAGATCGCCATCCTGCGCGAGGGACTGGGCCAGACGTCGCTGGCCTTCGTCGCGCGCCTGCGAGCGTTCAACGAGCAGCCGTCGGAGGCGGGGGTTCGTGACGAACTGGAGCGGCTCGCTGCGGACTCGGGCTCCTTCGAGGAAGTGGCGGCGGCCTACGAGGATCAGCTGGAGCGCGACCCCGCGGAGCCCCTGGCGGGCGACCTGTGGCGGCGTCTGGCGGCCATCTATGACAACCGCCTGAAGCGCTATGACCTGGCGGTGCGCGCGCTGGAGCAGGTGAGCCGGCGCGACCCGATGAACAAGCCGGTGTTGGAGGCCATCGCCCGCGTGCACCGTCGCACGGGCGCGCACCGGGAGCTGGCGCTCGTCATGCGCCGGCAGGTGGCCGCGGAAGTGAACCCCTCCTCGCAGATCAACCTGCTCTTCGAGCTGGCGCATCTGGCCGAGGAGACGCTGGCGGACAAGTCGCTCGCGGCGCAGGCGTACCGTGAGGTCCTGGAGCGCCGCCCGGAGAACGCCAACGCGCTGAAGCTGCTGGGCCGCGTGCTCGCGGACATGGAGCGCTGGGCGGAGCTCGCGCAGCACGTCGAGCGCGAAATCCAGATGGCGGATGCGCGCGACGCGCAGGAAGAGGCCTCCGACCTGCGGGTGCGCCTGGGGCGCCTGAAGGTGTCTCGCCTGGATGATCCGCGTGGCGCCCTGGAGCTGTATCAGGCGGTGCTCGCGCGGCGCGCGGGCCACCCGGGCGCGGTGGGGGCGTTGGAGGAGCTGGCGCGCTCGGACAGCCCGCTGCGTGGCGCCGCGGCGAGCGCCCTGGAGCCGATCTTCGCGTCGGTGGGCAACCACCTGAAGCAGGTGGAGATGCTGGAGTCGCGCGCCTCCGCGGAGGCCGTGCCCCAGGAGCGGGCCGCGCTCCTGCGCCGCATCGCGGAGATCTACGCCTCCGCGCTGGAGAACGCGGAGATGGCGTTCCTCTCCGCCACGCGCGCGCTGCGCGAGCTGCCGGAGGATCCGCGCTCGCTGGAGCTCTGCGTGTCGCTGGTGGACAAGGCGGAAGCGCCCGAGGAGCTGTGCGCGGTGCTGGCGGAGGTGGCCCCCAAGGCCAGCGACGCGGCCCGCGCGGAGCTGTACCGCGCGCTCGCGCGGCTGCAGGTGGACCTGGGCGAGCCGGCGGAGGCGCTGCAGTCGTGGAAGCGCGTGCTGGAGCTCAAGCCCACGGACAACGAGGCGCTGGATGGCACCGCGCGGCTGGTGGCCTCGCAGGGCCGTCCGTCGGAGCTGCTGGAGGTGCTGCGCCGTCAGCTCGCGCTGTCGGAGGAGCCGTCGCGGCGCGCGGCGGTGCTGCACCAGATCGGCGCGTTGCAGGAGGAGCAGCTCAAGGATCCGCTGGGCGCGCTGGCCACCTTCCGGCGGCTGCTGGAGCTTCAGCCGGACGACGCGGTGGCGCTGTCGCGGATGGACGGGCTCTGCCAGAAGCAGGAGCGTTGGCCCGAGCTCGCGGACGTCCTCGCGCGGCGCATCGCGCTGATGCCGCCGGAGGAGGGCCTGGAGCTGAAGTTCCGCCTCGCGACGGTGCGCGAGTCCAAGCTGCTCGACAAGACGGGCGCGCTGTCGCTGTACGGCGAGGTGCTGGCCGTGCAGCCCAACCACCCGGGCGCGGTGGGTCGCATGGAAGCGCTGGTGGCGCGCGAGCCCCAGAACCTGCTCGCGGTGGAGACGCTGCTGCGCGCCTTCCGCGCGAGCGGCGACGTCATGCGGCTGGCGCAGCTGATTGAAACGCGCGTGGGCGTGTCTCCGGACGCCATCGAGCGCAAGCAGCTGCTCGGCGAGCTGGCCACGCTGCGCGAGACGCAGGGCGAGGGGGAGCTGGCCTTCCTCGCGCTCTACCGCGGCTTCAAGGAGGACCCGAACGACAGCGAGGTCCGCCGCCGCCTGGAGAACGCCACCGACGTCGCGGGCAGCTACGACGAACTGGTGGTGCTCTACGAAGAAGCCCTCCCGCGCATCGCCGAGGCCGCCGACGCGGCCCAGGTGTGCCTCAAGCTGGGGCAGGTCCTGGAGACGCGCCTCCGCGATCCGGACCGCGCGGTGTCCTACTTCGAGCGTGCGCGCACGTTGCACGCGTCGGTGCAGGAGCGGTCGCTCGTCGCGTTGGATCGCCTCTACCTGCACCTGGAGGCGTGGCCGGAGCTGGCCGGCGTGATGGAGGCGCTGGCGACCGGCGCGGCCAACCCGGTGGACAAGATTGGCTTCCTCTTCCGCCTGGGGCAGCTCTACCAGGAGCGGATGGACAGCCCGGATCGCGCGGCGGGGGCCTACGAGGCCATCCTCGCGCTGGATCCGGGGCACCTCGCCTCGGCGCGGCTCCTGGAGGGCATCTACGAGGGCGCGGGCGCCTCTGAGAAGCTCTACGGCATCCTGAAGCTCCAGGCGGACAAGGTGTCCGGCAGCGAGCGCGACCGCGTGCTCGGGAAGATGGCGCAGGTGTCCGCCGAGGGGCTGTCCGACCTGGGCCGCTCCATCGAGCTGTACCGCGAGCTGCTGGCGAAGAACCCGCGCAACGAGCAGGTCTTCTCCGCGCTGGAGTCGCTGTACGAGCGCGCCGACCGTCCGCAGGAATTGCGCGAACTGCTCGAGGGCCGTCTGGCCCACACGTTGGACCCGCGCGAGGTGGTGCGGCTCAACGAGCGGCTGGGCCGCGTGGTGTACCGCCTGCTCAAGCAGCCGGACGCGGCGGTGCCGTACTTCAAGGCGGCGCTGGACCGCGACGCGCGACACCGCGGCGTGCTGGACACGCTGCGCGAGCTGTACGACGAGACGGGCCAGCGCGAGGAGTTGGTGGGCGTGCTGCGTCGCCTCATCCCGCTGCAGGAGAACAGCGATGGGGTGAAGGCGCTGCGCCTGCGGATGGCGGAGGTGCTCGCGGGCATGGGCCGGCGCGAGGAGTCGCTGGACGCGGCCCGCCGCGCGCTGGAAGTGGAGCCGCACGTCGTCTCCGACCTGGAGCGCGTGTACGCGCTGTCCGTGTCGCTGCGCGCGTGGAACGACGCCGTGCGGGCCCTGGAGCTCAAGGTCCAGGTGCACCTGGCGACCGAGGAGCGCGACCCCGCCATCGCCGCGTACTTCACCGTCGCGGAGCTGTGGGAAGGGCAGGGCGGCAAGCCCGAGCTGTCCGCGGGCGCGCTGGAGAAGGTGCTGGAGCTCGACCCGGCCAACCGCACCGCCTACGAGCGCGTGTGCACGCTGTACCGGACGCACAACGACTGGCGCGCGTACGCCACGGTGATGGACCGCTACATGCCCAACCTCGTCACCGACGAGGAGAAGCTGGCGGCCCTGCGAGAAATCGCCCGGGTGCAGGAGGAGCGTCTGGGCCAGAAGGACGTGGCCTTCCTGGCGCTGTGCCGTGCGCTGCAGCTGGATGCGACGGAGGACGCGCTTCGCGAAGAGGTGGAGCGCCTCGCGGATGAGACGGGCAGCCACGAGGAGCTGGCGGCGGTCTACGAGGAGGTCGCGGACGAACTGCCGAGGGGCCCGCTCGCGGAGCGTCTGTACGCCACGCTCGCGCGCATCCATGACACGCGCCTGGATGATCCGCAGGCCGCGGAGGCCGCGTTCCGCAAGATCCTCGAGTTCGACCCCACCAACGCCACCGCGCTGGATGGTCTGGCCGCGGTGTTCCAGCGGCGTGGGCGGGACCGGGAGTACGTCGTCGCGCTGGAGCAGAAGCTGGAGGCCGCGGGCTCCATCGAGGCGCGCAAGGGCATCCTCAAGGAGATCGCCCGGGTCTGGGACGAGACGTTGGAGGATCCCACCGAGGCGGCCAGCGCCCTGCTTCGCGCGCTGGAGCTGGAGCCGGACCTGGAGACGCTGGGCGTCCTGACGCGCCTGTACCGGCGTGGAAACGCGTTCCGCGACGTGACCACCACGCTGCTCCGGGCCCGCGATCTCGCGGCCTCCAACGAAGAGCGTGCGCGCATCCAGGTGGAGGTGGCGACCGTCTACGAGCGCGACCTCAAGGATGATGAGTCCGCAGTCTCCGCGTTCCGCATGGCCTTGGAGTTCGACCCCGTCAACCGTGAGGCGCTGGAGTCACTGGAGCGGCTGCACACGCGGTTGGATCAGCCGGCGGACCTGCTCGCCATCTACGAGCGGATGCTGGAGCTGAGCCAGGACTACCGCGAGAAGGTCCGCGTCCTCTTCCGCAGCGCGACCATCTGGGAGGACACGTACCAGAACCCGGCCAACGCGGACGCATGCGTGGAGGGCGTGCTCTCCATCGACCCGCAGAACGTGCCGGCCATCAAGTCCCTCATCCGGCTGCGCCGCGCGCAGGCCCGGTGGGAGGACCTCATCCTCGCGTACGAGCGGCAGCTCGCGCTCGCCACCAGCCCGCAGGAGCAGGCGGAGCTGTACGTGGAGATCGGCAACGTCCAGTACCAGCAGCTCAAGGTGGTGGACCGCGCGGTGAACAGCTACCACGCGGCGCTCGCCACGGACCCGGAGTCCCGTCAGGCGCTGCACGCCCTGGGCAACCTCTACGAGCGCAGCGGCAACTGGCCCTTCGCGCTGGAGATGCTCCAGAAGGAAGCGGAGGTCGTGGGCAGCAACCCCGCGGCGGTGGAGCTGTGGCACCGGCTGGGGAAGATCAACGAGGACATGCTGTCGGACATGTCGAGCGCGCGGAACGCGTACCAGCAGGCGCTCGCCATCGACCCGGGCCACCTGCCCACCATCCGCGCCCTCAAGGGCATCCAGGAGCAGGAGAAGGACTGGGGCGGTTACGAGCAGACGCTCTTGCAGGAGGCGCAGCAGACGGATGATCCGGCGGCCAAGGCGCGCGCGCTGCTGGATGTCGCGCGCTACCACGCGGAGACGCGTGAGGACCGCGAGACGGCCACGCCCTACTGGGAGGAGACGCTCAAGCACGTCCCGGACAGCCTGGAGGCCGCGCGCCCGCTGGCGGACGTCTACATCGCGCGCGAGGACTGGTCGTCCGCGGAGCGGATGCTCGACATCGTCACGCGCAAGATGGCGGAGAAGGCCATGGCGGAGAAGGACGCCGCCATCGCGCAGGACCTCTGCCGCCAGCTCTACCGGCTGGGCTACGTGACGGAGAAGCTGGGCCGGCGCGACAAGGCCCTGGCCTCGTATGAGAAGGCCTATGGCCTGGATGCCACCTACCTCCCCTCGCTGGAGGGCTACGGCAACCTGCTGGTGCAGGCGAAGCGGTACGAGGACGCGCTCAAGGTCTTCCAGACCATCCTCATCCACCACCGCGAGGAGCTGACCGACCTGGAGGTGGTGGAGGTCTACTGGCAGCTGGGGGACGTGCACGCCGCGCTCGGCCAGACGGACCGCGCGCAGAACCACTTCGAGAAGGCGCTCGCCATCGACCCGCAGCACGAACCGACGCTGCGCGCGTTGGTGACGCTGATGGACAAGGCGGGCCGCTACGAGAAGTCCGCGGAGCTGCGCCAGGATCTCGTCAACAGCCTGGAGGGCGAGGCCAAGGTCAAGGTCTACCTGGAGCTGGGCCGCATCGCGCGCGACGAGCTGCACGACCCGTACATGGCCATCGACGCGTTCACGGGCGCCCTCAAGGTGCAGCCGGAAGCGCCGGAGGTGATGGACGCGCTCTACCGCCTGCTGCGCGAGACGCGTCAGGGCCAGAAGGCCGCGGACGTGCTGGGCCGCATGCTGTCCCTGTCCGCACTCACCTCCGAACCGCACAAGGCCAAGCGCGTGTGGTTCGCGCTCGGTGAGATCCGCCGCGACGAGCTGAAGGACGTGGAGGGCGCGACGCAGGCCTTCAACGCCGCGCTCGACCTGGACCACCGCTTCGTGGAGGCCTTCAGCGCGCTGGAGGCGATGCTCGGCGGCGCGCGCCAGTGGAAGGTGCTGGAGGAGAACTACACGCGCATGCTCGCGCGCCTGCCCAAGACGCCGGATACGCACCCGGCGCGCATGACGCTGTGGCGCGCGCTGGGCGACCTGTACCTCCAGGTGCTCAAGCACCCGGAAGGCGCGGTGGCCGCCTATGGCGTCGCGGCGAAGGGGCTGCCGGACGACGCGTCCATCCAGGAGTTGTTCGCGGAAGTCGCGGGGCAGATGCCGGGCCGTGAAGAAGAGGCCATCGTGGCGCTGCGCCGCGCGCTGCCGCACACGGAGAACGCTCGCAAGGTGGTGGGGCACCTGGTGCGGCTGTCCGCGGTGCGCAAGGACTACGACGCCGCGTGGCTCGCAGCGCAGGCGGTGTCAGGCCTGCTGGGCGAGGCAGGCGAGGACGAGCAGGAGATCCTCACCAAGCTGGGGCCCTACGCGAAGAAGAAGGAACTGGCGCAGCGCCCGCTGACGGACCGGCTGTGGCAGACCGCGCTCTTCCACCCGAAGGTGCGCGGGCCGCTGTCGGAGCTCCTGGGCCTGCTCTTCGAGAAGGCGGGGCACCTGTACGCGGTGCCCTTCCCGCAGTACCAGCTGGTCCCCAAGCGCCACCGCATCGACGTGGCGACGGCGCAGGAGTACCACGTCAACCACTACCGCTACGTCGCGCGGCTCTTCGGCATGGAGGCGGTGGAGCTGTACTCGCCCTTCCTCGTGGCCACGCGCGAGCGGTTGGCGAAGCGCTCCAACGAACCGGCGCCCGAACCGCTCGTCAACGTGGACTTGCTCCAGACGCATCCCGCGTGCGTGCGTGTGGGCGGCAAGTACTTCGCGGAACAGGGGCAGAAGGAGGTGTACTACCTCCTGGGTCGTACGCTGGCCCTGGCCCGTCCGGAGCTGGCGTTCAGCCAGCGCGTCGCGCCCGAGCGGCTGGAGGCCGTGGTGCAGGCGGCGCTCAGCCTGGTGGTGGGCAACGTGCGCTTCACGGTGGATCCGCGCCTGGTGGACGCCGAACGGCAGCTGCTCCAGAAGAGCCTGAGCGAGCCGGACCGGGCCGCCCTGGCGAAGGTCGCGCGGGCCTACCTGCCCACGGCGACGCCGCAGGATGTGCGCACGTGGCTGGAGGGCGCGGAGCTCACTGCGTCGCGCGCGGGCCTCTTCGCCGCGGGCGAACTGGAGCCCGTGCGCCGCATGGTGCAGGGTGAGACGGGCTCGTCGTTCCGGGTCGTCCCGCGCACCAAGCTGCGGGAGTTGCTGGTGTTCGCCACCTCCGAGGACCTCCACGAGCTGCGTGTGGCCGTTGGCACACACGTGGAAGTCCAGGTGCGAAAGTAGGGCCCTCAGACCGGGGCGAGGGTTCACGCGTTGAAAGCAGGCGGGCGTTCGAGGCCGGCGTCCTTGATCTCACCCGGTGGCCACTTCTACGATTCCGACGGGATTTCGCCCGTCATTTCTGAGGCTTACGGGAACGATGCGTTTCGTCTGCGACAGCTGCCGCGCCCAGTACATGATCAGCGACGACAAGGTTGGCCCCAAGGGGGTCAAGCTTCGTTGCAAGAAGTGTGGTCACACCATCCTGGTGAGGCCCGCAGGAGCATCGGCGGCGAAGGAGGGAGGGGCGGAGGCTGCCGCGTCGCCGGAGGCCAAGAGCGGCGGGGCGGATGCGAATGCTCCGCGCATCGTGGAGTCGTCCGGCACGGGGCTGCCCGCCACGCTGGGCACGCCGCCGGAGGGCGGCCTCTTCACCGACGTGGAAGAGGACGAGATTGGAGCGGTCTTCGACCAGGTGCTGAGCACCGGCTCGCAGAAGATCAAGGCCGCGGAAGCGGAGGCGGAGGCCAAGGCCGCGAAGGCGGAGGCGGTGCGCAAGCTCGCCGAAGCCGAGTCCGCGGAGCCGTCGCCCGAGGACGCGAAGGCCGCCTCGTCGCATGAGTGGTACGTCGCCATCGACGAGAAGCAGGTGGGCCCCTGGTCGGTGGAGAAGGTGAAGGACGCCTGGGACCGAGGCGAAGTGGGCCCGGACAACCTCTGCTGGCGTTCGGGCTTCAGTGACTGGATTCCGCTGTCGGAGACGGCGGAGCTGGCGTCGGTGCTGGCGCCGCGGCCGGCCAAGCCGGTCATCGTCGCGCCCGCGCCGGTCTCCACGTCGTCGCCGGTGATTCCCGCGGGGCCGGTGGAGTCCGCCTTCAGCGCGGGCAGCTCCCGTCCGGGCCTGGGTGGCAATTCGGCCGTGGCCGAGGAGCCGGTCGGCTGGAAGCCCTCAGCCGCGAGCGTGCTGGCCTCGCTGGTGAAGGAGGAGAACGACGCCCTCACCAAGCCGCCGCCGCGTCCGGCGCCCTCTCTGGAGCGCGAGCCGGTGTCGCAGGCGCGTCTGCTGGATGTGCCCATGCCGCCGCCGGAGCCGGTGTCGTCGCCCGCGATGGCCGGGGCCATGATGGGAGGCGCGCCGGGAATGGCCGCTCCCTCGGCCTACGCACCGCAGCCGCCGCAGGGGTATGCACCGCAGCCGGTGCAGCCGTACGCGCAGCCGCAGCCGGTGGCCTATCCCCCGCAGCAGGCGCAGATACCCTACGGACAGCAGCCGCAGGGCTACCCACCTCAGGGGTATCCCGCGGCCTATCCTCCGCCCGCGGCGGCACCCACGGGTGGCAAGGGTCGCACGGTCATGCTGATCGCGGTGACCGCCGGGGTGCTGGTGATGGCCGGTGCCGCGGTCGTCGTCGTGGCGCGCGGCAACTCGTCCGAGCGCCCCGTGGAGCCGCCGGCCCAGGTGGCGACCGCACCGACTCCCAAGGTGGAGCTGCCTCCCATGCCGCCTCCTCCCGCGGCCGTACAGCCTCCGCCCGCGGCGGTGCAGCCCACGGCGCAGGCGACCCCTCCGGCCCCGGCGCCTGGCGAGGGTGCTCCGGCGACCGCGGCGGTGACACCTGCTGCCGCTACCGCTGGCACCGCCCCTGTCGCCGCGGCCACACCTCCCGCGACCGCTCCGGCCGTGGCGGTGGCTCCGGCCGCGACTCCGCCTCCGCCCGTCGCGGCGGTGCAGCCCGCGGTGGCGCCGAACATGGGCACGGCGGTCGCGCGGGTGGACTCGCGCAACCATCGCAAGACGGGTTCCGGCAGCAGCCGTGGCTCCCAGCGTGATGAGGACGATGGCGACGCGATCACGGTGTCGAAGCCTTCGAGTTCGTCATCGTCGTCGTCCGCGTCGAACTCGGGGGGCGGGGACGACGACTTCGACGAGCTGTTCGGCACGAAGAAGGCCGCGTCCAGCGCGAAGCCGGCGGGCAAGCCGACGGCGACGGCGTACATCCCGCCCGAGCCTGGAGGCGGCACGCCGGAGCGCTTGCAGCAGTCGGACATCATGCAGGTGGTGCTGAACAACAAGCCCGCCATCGTGAAGTGTGTGAACGAGCAGAAGCAGAAGGATCCGTCGCTCAGCGGCAAGCTGGTGATGCGCTGGACGGTCCAGACGAGCGGCAAGACGACGGGCGTGTCGTGCCGCACGGACGAGTTCCGCACGAGCTACATGGCCACGTGCATCACGGGCCTCATCAAGGGATGGGCCTTCCCGAAGCACCAGAAGCAGGGCGACCCCATCGATTTCCCTTTCACGTTCTGAGAGCCAGGAGCGACATCGCCGTCACGTATGACGGCGATGTCGTTGTGCCGTGCGTCTGGACTGTGTGCTTTCGTGAACAGTGAATTTCCCAGGGCTTGAGGCGTTGGAACGAGGGTCGACACTCGTTGACACGTCTGGAGCGAGAGGACTAAAGCCCGCTCGACTTGAACCCCGGTGTCTGGAGTCAGGTGGCCGGAGACACCGGGCGACGTAACCCATCCAGGAGGAAGTCCCGAATGCAGCTTCGCAAGATGATGGTGATGCTCGCCGCACTGAGCACGATGAGCCTGGCGCTGACGGCCTGTGGCGACGACACGACGCCGGGCGTCGAGTCCTGTAAGGCGGACACCGACTGCTCCACCGGCTACTGCAACACGGCCGCGAGCGTCTGTATGACCACGTGCGACAGCGGCTCGGACTGCCCCGACACGGAGAAGAACTGCGCCGTGCTGGCCGGGTCCACGAGCCCGCAGAAGGTCTGCCAGTGCCAGACGAACCAGCTGTGCAACAAGGACAGCTCCACGAGCCTCGTCTGCGGCACCGTGTCCAAGATCTGCGAGGAGCCCGGCTCCACCACGGGTTGCACCAAGGACACGGACTGCGCCACCGGCAACACCTGCAACATCTCCACGGGCGTGTGCAGCCCGGCCGCGACCACCTGCACGGGTGAGGGCAAGGCGACCTGCGCGTACGGCTCGGCCTGCTACAGCAACACCTGCTCGGCGCCCCCGGCCCCGACCTGCCAGAACTACGACAAGTTCACCAACAAGGCGGCGCTGGGCACCACGGGGCCGATCATCTTCAGCGTTTCGACTGTTAGCGGCGCGGTCGATAGCTTCTGCGATGCGAGCGCCCCCAAGCGCGTGAAGATCAAGATCTCGGCCTACTCCAGCACGGCATTTCCGCAGACGGCTGCCGAGCTGAATGGCTTCCTCTACGTGCTGGTCGATGGCTCCACGAAGACCCCGGTCATCAGCACCTCGTCCGGAAACTACACGGTGACTGGCACCAACCGGGAGCGCGCGGACATCATCGCCAACATCTGCGTGTCCTCGACGAGCACCACCACCTCCCTTGGGTACTACTTCACAGGCGGAAACTTCTTCTGCCACCAGGCCAGCTACTAGGCACTGGCTGATGGGGGACTGAGTCCAGGCCCCCATGTAGTTCACGGCATTCGGAGCCCCGCCCAGGAATCATGGGGCGGGGCTCTTCGTTTCCGTCCCATTTGAGGTAGCAGGCCATGCTGGTTGAGCCCGTCCTCGGTGCGGATGGGAGCCATGAATTTCATCTGGCGCTTTCCCGTCTTGTCGGATGCGCGCACGGGCATTCCGGCGACTTCGAAAAGGAGACTCCATGCAGTCCAAGACGCTGATGCAGATGTTCACCCTGGGCTTGGCTCTCGCCGCTCCGGTCGCTTTCGCCGGCGAGTCCGCCACCCAGCTGACCTGCCCCCAGGGGACCAAGCAGTCCGGCTCCAAGGAGGAAGGGCTGTTCTGCCGCAAGAGCGAACTCGCGGGTGGCAGCTTCGTGGCAGAAGGGCCCTATCGCTCGTTCCATCCGAACGGCAAGAAGGCCGCGGTGGGGCAGTACGCGAACGGCTTCAAGACGGGCACTTGGTATTTCTACGACGAGGCGGGTACCCAATACGGCAAGACGGAGTTCCGTGAGAGCAACTACCATGGGACGCGGACGCTCTACTTCGCCAGCGGGAAGCCGCACTTCATCGAGCAGTACCAGAACGGGCTGAAGGATGGTGTCGTGCAGGAACTGAGCGAGGACGGCAAGGTCGTCCACGAGAGCCGCTTCGAGAAGGGCAAGGAAGTCGCCGTCAAGTAGCCACGGGGTTGTGGTCATGAGGGCCCCTGCCTGCTCCCAGGTCGGGGCCCTTCTCATTGCGGGGCTTTCCCTTGGGGCTCCAGCCGGATAGGAACAACGCTGTGAAGGCCCCCTCCCTCGCACCAGTCCTACCCGCTGTCCCTGTCTGCACGGTGCCGCAGATGGGCTTGCGCGAGCTTGAGCGCATCCGGCTCATCCTGAGAGGTGGATCCGTCATCGACTGGCGGCGAATGCACTTCCAGACCCGGGACGAAGTTGACCGGTTCCTGCGCCTCTGCCAACTCGACGTATCGCGGCCCTATGACGATGCCTGGGGCCGGACGGTGCTCGCGGACGCGGTGGAGTACCTGCGCAAGACCTTCGACTACCGAGTCGCGGACGCGGTGGCTCAGCCGGAGGAACTCCATGATCTCTTCCTCTTTGCTTCGGGCGCAAAGGGACTGGCACGCTACCGGCGGATTGCCTGCATCGTCCTGAAGGTGATGCATGTCATCCAGCACATCGAAGGGCGTGACCTGCTCTTCCGGTTGGCTGCCTCCGAGGCTGAACTGGCTGAGATGGTCACGGAGAAGGTGCTGGGCGTCGCGAAGGAGATGAAGGAGATGGGGCTGCCCATCGTGGAGTTCGCCCACTCCATCAAGACGCGCGACTCCCTGGTCACGAAGCTGATCGCCAAAAAGGAGACGGTCGCCGCCCAGGTGTATGACCGCACTCGGTTCCGAGTCATCACCCGGAAGCGGGAGGACCTGCTGCCGGTCCTCTACTTCCTCACGCAGCGCCTGTTCCCCTTCAACTTCGTGGTCCCAGGCCAGACGGAGAACACGCTACTGCCGTTCAAGGGGCTCCTGGCTGAGAACCCCCATTTCGAGCAGTTCATCCCGCAGCTACACCTGGACCGCGACTTCGAGGACCGCGAAGACCGGACTGGCAATGCGTTTTCGGGAAGTTCCTACCGGGTGCTCAACTTCGTTGTGGACCTTCCCTTGAGGATGGATCCGTATCTTCCTCCGCCTGAAAGTGACACCCGTCCTCGTAAGGGACGGGTCACCTTCGCCTTGGTTGAGTTCCAGATCGCGGATGAGGAGACGGCTCGCACCAACGAAGTCGGGGACAACGCTCACGAGAGCTACAAGCGCAGACAAAAGCGGCGAGTGCTCAACCGCCTGAGCCGAGGATTGGTTGTTCCGAAGCGTCAGTAATGAGTTTTGGCCGGTAGTAGCTCACGCGCCCGCATCGTTTGGCGCAGACCCGCAGAGTGCGAGCGAATCGGAGTGCACATCCGCCAGCCTCAGGGATGTGCCTCCGCTTATGGCGTGGTGACGCAAGTCTCGTTGCCGTCAGAGAAGAAAAATCCCGCTGTGTAGTTCGTAGTTTCGCTGGGAAGGCAGAGGCTGACGTCGAAAGTGATGTGTTGGTTATTGGTTGCCGTCATGATGTTTTGGACGGCTGTCACACTGATCTGCCCTCCCGATGGGGTGACAAAATAGAACCGACCATAGAATCCGCTGTTGGATGTCGGCAGGTCGGCCACGGGCGAATAGGCCTTGAGGCGGTAGCGCGCCCGCTTCGTCAATGGAGTTCCGCAGAAGTTGGGGTCAGGAGCAAAGCTGAGCACCGTGGCGGAATAGATGACAGGCCCTGTCGACGTATTGGCATCCCAACTGGTTCCATGAGTCATGAAATTGGTGCAGGTGGGGAGCGGAGTTGCTACGCATTTGCTGGTGGTGACGAGGCAGTATTCACCGTAATTACAAATCCCGGGTTGGCCCTCGCTCTTTGCGCAGGTTTCTCCGATTGCGAATGAACTTGACTGTGTGTTGGGTTCGCTTTGTGCGTCTCTTGGGAGCAGGTCGGGGCCACATCCAGAAGTCAAAATGATTGTTGCCAGGAGTGCTCGGGTCGAATGGCTCTGCTTGATGTTCATTGTGTCTCCGTGTTGGGCGTTCTGTGTTTTTTGGAGTGCTGCTAAAAGTTTGGGCCGCATGTCCCTCATTTCAGGAATCTAGGGGCTGGAATTTATCGGACACGATGGGGGGGAGGTCATGCTCCGATAAATACATTTTCTGGAAATTCTAGTTGTTGAGGTGGGAGACGTAGATGCTGGCAGAGGTGGTGTCTTCCTCGGTCCATGCGACGATTGGTCGGCCCGCAGTGGTCATTGAAGCTGCTGGTCCAGAGGCTGGTGCGCTGGTTTCGGGTAATGCATTCAGCTGTTGGGGAATGATTTGCCAGGTGCCTGAGATCCAGCGACCAACAAAAATGCTCCGTCTGGCGTCGAGGATTCCACTCCATGTGATGGTGTATGGATTTCCCTTGGTCATGCTCAGTACGGGGTTTGTGTTTCCTGTTGCGGGTGTATCGAGCTGCCTTGGGGATGTCCAATACGTGCCCTCCCATCGAGACCAGTAGATCGAACCGCCTGCCCCTGAACCTGAGGGGGCTTCTGACCAAGTGATCCAAGGGCGGTTGTTGCTGTCGAGCGCGATAGACGGGGTGGCTGCTGCTGTGCCCAATAGGCTGTTTCCTGATGGTGCGGAGTCGTTTTCAGCAACCTCGATTCCTATGCGGCCATTGCCAGTGCCAGATAGGTCAAGAAAGTTGTATGCGACGACTGTTTTTGTTCCGAGGCTCGATGTGGAAAAGGAATAGACCCGGGGAGACTGTTGCGGCCTTGGTAGCGCGTTGCGCGCCCATGATTGGCTGCCGGATGCGAGTTGGTAGTGTCCAATTTCCGCAGTTCCTTCGTTTGAGTTGAGTGCGTAAAGATGCAATGTGCCATTTGATTCTGAAGCCATGGATGGAGCGGATATGGCATAGTCGCCAGTTTCCAGGGGGATCGATGGTAGGGCCTCCCATTCGTTACCCGACCACTGGCGAGCGAAGATGTGTTGAGCATCGCCAGTGCTAGACTTCTCCTGCCACGCAACGATGGGGCGACTAGTTGCGTCGATGAGAAGCGTTGGACGCGTTGCGTCCGTCCCTGCGCCGCTCAGGCCACTCAATCCGCCACCCAACATGAGCCACTCAGTCCCCGTCCAGCGCGCCACATAGATGTTCTTGGCCACGCCATCCGATTCCGTCCAGGCAATCACTGGCTGGTCATTGCGGTCCATCTTCAGCACAACATCCTCCGCGGACGTCTTTCCTTCCACGGCGCTGATAGCTCCACCGAGCGGCAGCCACGTTGGCACCGTGAATGTCCATGCCGGTGCGGTAGGCACTCCATTACCGGCCAGGTCCGTGAGGGTGCCCACCAGGGCCGCGAGATCCACGGAGACGGTGTCAGGCGCCACCAGCGGATTGCGCGGAGTGACCGTGAGGGTCTTCCCATCCACGGAGAGCGCAACTGACTTGGAGATGGCGATACCCGCGCCAGTCTTGAGCCCCACGGCCGCCTCTGTCACCGAGTGCGGATTCATCGGCTCGCTGAACGTCACCTGGATGGCGTCGTGGACCCCGACCGTCGCGGCGTTGCTGGCCGGGAGATAGGTCGTCACGGTGGGCGCCGTCCTGTCGACAATGACGGTGCGGGGGGCACTCGCGAAGAGCACGCCACCCCGGGTCGCACGAATGGACAACTCGTAGCTGCCCTCCGCTTCTTGGGTCGTGTCCCAGGTGAACGAGTACGGGGAGCCCGTGGGCTTCACCAGGACACTCGAGCCCTTCAGGATCTCCACCGCGTCCGCGGCGCCTCCTTCCACCGTGAACTGGAGGAGGAGCGGACCTCGGGTGTAGGCCTTGCCGGGCGTCGGTAACCGTCCGGCCAACGACGTGCCGGAAGGATTGAAGGCGGACTACGACCGTGCTCGGCGGGCGCCGCGATGCGCGAGCTGTTCAGGGACTGAGCTGGAGGGGTGAATCCGGTGGGTCAGCAGCGCGTCGCCACTTCCACTCGTGGGGTAGCAGTTCACCGATGCGCGAGTGAGGGTGTGTCTGCACGCGCAGCAGCACGTCAGCGAGGTAGGCCTCGGGATTGACGCCGTTGGCCTCGCAGGTGGCCACCAGGGCGTAGAGGCCTGCGAGGTTGGCCCCCGCGGCCTCATGGCCGACGAAGAGGAAATTCTTTCGGCCCAGGGCCGCCTTGCGCAGCGCGGCCTCGGAGCGGTTGTTGTCCAGGGGAAGGCGCGCGTCGGAAGCAAAGCGCGTCAGGGCGTCCCACTGCTTCAGGGCGTAGCAGAGGGCCTGGCCCATGGGGCCCTTGGGCAGGTGGCGCGGGGCCTGTGCTTCCATCCACGCGCGCAGTGCCGTGAGGATGGGGAAGCTTTGCTGCTGGCGCAGCTCGCGGTGCGCGTCCGTGCGTACGACGCCCGCGTCACGGGCCAGCGCCTCCACCCGGTAGAGGGCGAGGATGAAGTCCAGGGCCTCGCGGGCCTCGGGCGCGGTGGGCAGCGCGTCGAAGAAGCGGCGACGCACGTGGGCCCAGCACCCGACGCGCACTCGGCCCTCGGGCAGCGTCACCGCGTTGTAGCCGGTGTACGCGTCCACCACGAGGGCCCCCGTGGTGCCGCCCAGGACTTCCTTCGGCGTCTTGCTGGCCCGGCCCATGCTGAAGCGGTAGCCGATGAGCCACTGCCCCGCCTCATTCTGGGTGAGGAAAGTCCAGAGGTAGCCCAGCTTCGTCTTCTTCACGTCCAGCACGCGCAGCGGCGTCTCGTCGGCCCACACCACGTCCGCGGACGCAATGCAGTGCAAGAGGTGCTGGGACAGCGGCAGCAACACCGAGGCGGCCTGGTGGAAGAGGTCCGTCAGCGTGCTGCGGCTCATGGGCACGCCACTTCGCTCCACCCGCTGTGCGAGTCGGTGCAGGGGCATCGCGTCGGCGCACTTGGAAACCACCACGTGGGAGAGGAAGCCGGGGCCGTACTCGCCCCTGTCCACCACCCGGACCGGAGGCGGGGCCGTGACGACGCCCCGGCCGCATGCGCACGCCAGCACCTCCTGCACGTGCACCTGCTTCTCGAATCTCGCGGGCACGTATTCGTACATCACCGAGGTGCGGCCCTGGCCCAGCGGCTTCAAGTCCTCGCCGCCGCACGCCGGGCAGTGGCGCTCCTCGGCCGGCACCGCGTGGCGAATCTCCCGCGCTGGTGCCTCCTCGGCCTTACGGGCGGCCCGCTCGCGCCGCTTCTCTTTCGCGGCCTCCGCCCGGGCCGCCGTCGAGTCCGCGTCCTTACGCAGCTCGGCGGCCACCGTGGGCAGCTTCTCCGCCCTCCGGCCAAAGACGTGGCGCTCCAGCGTCGCCATCTTCGCCTCCAGCGACGTCAGGCGCTCCTTGAGTTCCTCGGCCTCCTCACGCCAGGGGCAGAAGTGGTCCTGTGGAAGGTCGCGGGGCACCTGGCCTCAACACGCCACCGCCGTTCAGCGTCCCGGACCGAGTGCATCAGGTGCCTGTGCGCCCGGGAGGCGTCCAGGCGGGCTGGCGCCTCACCTGGGCCACGTCGATGCCGTCCAGCAGCATCGCCAGCTGCGTGGCGTCCAGCGTCACCGCCTGCGCGCCCGCGTCCACCGGCGGTAGCCGGAATCTCCCCGTCTCCAGCCGCTTGTACAGCAGCACGAAGCCGCCCCGGCTCCACGTCAGCACCTTGATGCGGTCCCCTTTGCGCGAGACGAAGGCGAAGAGGTGCCCCGAGTAGACGTCCTCGCCCCAGGCCGTGCGCACCAGCGCCATCAGCCCGTCAATCGACTTGCG